>JALONZ010000387.1 GCA_025454675.1 Anaerolineae bacterium
GATGTGTTGAATATGACCGCCCGTCAGGGGAGCATCCAATTTAGCCATAAAGTGGGGCGTGGGATGCGAAAAGCCGTCAAAGAGGCACATCCCGATTCGTATCTATTCGGCGAACATTTCTTTGATGGCACACCCAACCTACAAGGGGATGAATTGGACGCGACCATGAATTATCAGGGGTTTAATATCCCCATGTGGAGTTGGCTGAGTGGGTATTATTTGGGGCAGGATGCAGAACCCAACCGCCCGCGTTATTACACCCCCACCCCTGCCTTTGCGGAACAATTGGCGCAATTCCGCGCATCTGTCCCTTGGGTGATTGCTCGCCAACAATTCCATCAATTAGGCAGTCACGATACCACCCGCATTTTGAATATCCTAGAAGGTGATAAACAATTGCTCAAGTTGGGTGTGGCGTTGTTGCTATCTTATCCGGGTGTGCCTTGTATTTATTATGGGGATGAAATCGGGTTAGAAGGCAAACGCGACCCCGATAACCGCCGCACCATGCCTTGGGATGAACACAAATGGGATACGAATCTGTTGGCATATCATAAACGCTGGATAGAATTCCGCAAAACAGCATCCGCGTTGTTAACAGGTGGTTATCAAGATTTATGGGCAGAAGGCGATGTGTGGGCATTTTTACGCCAATCCCATACCCAGCGCCTGCTCATCATCGGCAATCGTGGCAAATCAGCGGTGAGTGTCCATCATATCCCCGTTTGGCATGGGGGTTATGCGGATGGCACACGCCTAAAAGAAGTTTTCACAGGTCAAGAAGTCGTGGTGGAAAATGGCGAGATTGTTGTGAATGCGCCACGCACCACCGCATTGGTATTTGAAGGTTAAACCGAATTTTGTGGCTGACATACGAGGCTGAAGCCTCTAGTCAGCCATTACACCCTGAAAATAAGCAGAATAGTAATGGCTGACTAGCCCTTTAGGGTGTATGTCAGCCACCCGCTATAATCCACCCAAAAATCATCATCAATATGTAGGGTGGCATTAGCCAACGGCGTATATGCCACCGCACCATTAATCATCAGAAAGGATTCCCTATGTCCACCTTATCCGACCACATTTATCGCAAATTACGCCCCAAACAACCCATTCATATCCCCCCACCTGCCCAACCCCATAATAGCAAAGTCACCCTCACCATAGACGGCATCAAAACCCGCCCCGAAATTTTCCTCACCGATACCCGTCGCAACTATACATGGCGTGTGATGATGAGCGAGGCAGGCAAAAATACATGGAGCGCAGAGGTTCAACTGCCCATGAAAACCACCATCGTCACCTATTATTTTATGGCGGGTAAAAAGAAAATTCTGGAAAATCGGCTGGTCGAAAGCCGCGATATTCCGAATATGGGCAACCGCCCTGTGTATAGCGAATGGGTCAAAGTGCCGTTCAAAATCGCCGTATACGACCCCAATGGGATGCCCGCCGATTGGACAAAAGGCATGACGGTGTATCAAATTTTCCCTGACCGTTTTGCCAAAGTGCAATCCGATGAAAAAGCACAGTCGCATTTGCGCGGGGTCTATGGTCATGAACCCCAATTCCGCAAATGGCACGAAATGCCCGAATTACCCCCACTTGGGCGCGATTTCTTCGGCGGGGATTTGCGCGGGGTCATCCAAAAACTGGATTATCTTGCTGATTTAGGCGTGGAATGTATTTATTTTAATCCGATTTTTGAAGCATCCACCAATCATCGTTATGAAGCCGTCAATTTTATGAAAATAGACCCGATGCTCGGCACAGAAGCCGATTTCGATGAATTGGTGCGCGAAGCACATAAACGGAATATCAAAATCGTGCTGGATGCGGTATTCAATCATTGCTCATCCGATAGCATTTATTTTGATATTGGGAATAAATTCGGGGATGGTGCATATCATTCTGTCGAATCGCCATATTATCGCTGGTTCACCTTCGACCCACATCCCACAGGCTATAAAGGTTGGTGGGGCATGGGATTTATGCCAGAATTTACCGAATCCCCCGAAATGGAAGACTATTTCTTAGGCGAAAATGGTGTGACTGCTTATTGGTTACGCAAAGGCATTGATGGCTGGCGTGCCGATGTGCCATTCGATAACACCGATGAATTTTGGCTTCGTTTCCGTGACCGTGTGAACGCCACCAAACCCGAAGCATGGACAATCAGCGAAGAATGGCGCGATGCGACCCATTATTTATTGGGCGATATGTTCAACGCCACCATGAATTATCGGTTTATGTGGGCAACACGCGGCTTTTTTGCACATGATAAACTGTCCGCCAGCGAGATGGATGACCGCCTAAATGCGTGGATGCGCGATACACCGTACCCCGCCTTAGCCAGTCAAATGAACTTGCTCGATTCGCACGATATAGACCGCCTCATCCATGCCTGCGAAGGTGATAAAGCAAAATATCGGCAATGTATGGCATTTTTATTCGCGCATATCGGCGCACCAACGATATTTTATGGGAGTGAAACCGCCATTAATGGCACGATGCAAGAAGATGGTCGGCGCACCATGCCTTGGAATAAGTTAGACCATGACCTCATCGCATTCTTCAAAAAATTGATGCACCTCCGCAAAAATACCAATGTGTTGCGTTATGGGGATGTGCAAACCCTTTGGGTGGATGATGACTCGCGCACGTATGCCTTCCGCCGTAAATTGGGCGAATCGGTGTTGATTGCCGTGTTCAATGGTGGAGATGTTCAAGCGACCATTCATCTGGATGAATCCGGATTATGGCACGATTTACTCGGTGAAGTGATGACAGTCGGTGGTGATAGCAAACTATCGGTGACACTCAAACCGCGCGGGTTTGCTTGGTTGGTGAAAAAATAAGAATTTTCAGTATCAATCAGAAAGGGCATGAGCAAAAATTCATGCCCTTTTTTGTTTCCTATTCATGACGGGCGGATATACGGGCATTTTGCCCTAATCCGTCCCTACAATCATGCCTATTAGGTGTGTAGGGGCGGTACTAGCGCCTGCTTTTGGCGCGTATGTCCGCCCGTTTTTAGTCAATAAATACCTTTATTTTGATTAGAAATTTGTTTCATGCCTTTGCCCCTATGTCACATGACTAACTTTTTGCCGATGATAGGGATAATAGGAGAGATTGCTCAGAGCAAGGAGGCAATGATTGGACGACAAACAAGCTATCGCCCATATCAAACGAAAAAATATGCAGGGGCTTGCCCATTTAGTAGCGACCTATCAACATCAAGCGTTGCGCGCCGCCGATGTGATAACCCGCGATATACGGCTTGCCGAAGACATTGTGCAAGGGGCGTTCATCAAGGTGTATCAACGGATTGACCAATACGATACATCGCGCCCGTTCAAAGCATGGTTTATCAAAATGGTGGTGAATGATGCCCTCAAAGCCGTCACACGCCGTCAGACCGTCTCGTTGGATGATGATGCCGATAAAATCGCACTCGGCGATATGCTCCCCGCCGATGAATCCGACCCATTATCTATCATCAGCGAGGCAGAAGACCGCGCCACCATCGAAAAGGCATTGGATGAACTGCCCCCCGATTTACGGGCAGTGATTATGCTCAAATACTTTTTGGAATATAGCGAGGATGAAATCGCTATGAC
>JALONZ010000388.1 GCA_025454675.1 Anaerolineae bacterium
ACCCACCTATAAAACGGTTTTCTCCCCCTCTCCAAATTGGAGAGGGGGCAGGGGGGTGAGGTCAAAAAGCAATTTTTTGTTAAGTTGCTACGCATGGGGCTTGCCATGGCAAACCCCTACATAACGCATCCCGACTTTAACAATCATTTCATCCTATCTAGTTAGCACCCCGCCCTCATGCTAAAATAGAGGCGTTACTCGATGGTCAAATCACAGGATAAAAAATAACCCCATGTCCCAATCTGATTTTCTTTTTCGTGGAAATTTATCTCAGTTAGACCCCGATGTGGCAGACCTCATCCGCCACGAAACCGCCCGCCAAGCGCGGTATCTCATCCTCATCCCATCCGAAAGCACCATCCCCGAAGCGGTACGCGAAGCCCTGAGTAGTGCCTTCCACAATATTTATGCCGAAGGTTATCCGCTCGAATCTACGCGCACCATGACCGAAGCCGACATTTTAGATTATAATTCCCGCCTGACCGAATATCGGCGCGGGGCAGATTTGCGTTATTACAAAGGCACGGAATACGCCAATATGGTCGAATCACTCGCACGGCGGCGTGCCGCAGAAGTCTTTGCGACCAACGGCTTGTCTGCTGATGCGTTATATGTCAATGTGCAACCCCTATCAGGTGCGCCCGCCAATAGTGCCGTATACACTGCCCTCATCAAACCGGGTGATGTCATCATGGGCATGGATTTAATCATGGGTGGGCATCTGACACATGGTAGCCCCGTGGCGCGGAGTGGCAAGCAATACACGGTCGTTAGTTATGGCATCAACCCCGAAACAGGCGATATTGATTATGACCAAATGATGCGCCTCGCAATGGAACATAAGCCGAAAATTCTCATCGGTGGCTATAGTAGCTTCCCCTACCAAGCCGATTGGAAAAAATATCGTGCCGTAGCAGATGCGTGTGGTGCATATTTATTGGCTGATATTGCCCATGTTGCGGGGTTAGTCGCCGCGGGGGTGTATCCTAGTCCGATAGGCATTGCTGATATTGTCACCTTCACCACCCATAAAACCCTTGCGGGTCCGCGTGGCGCGATTATCATCACCCACCGCAAAGATTTATACGCAAAACTCGATAGAGGCGTGTTCCCTGGTGAACAAGGCGGACCGCACATGAATAGCATTGCCGCGTTGGCGGTGGCGCTCAAATTGGCAAAGACTGACCAATTCAAAGCACTCCAAACTCAAACCATTGCCAACGCATCGCGCTTCGCAGAACGCCTTAACTCACGCGGGATAAAAATCGCCTACGGTGGCACAAATACCCATTTATTCAATGTGGATTTGCGCGGTATCGTCGGCGCAGATGGCACAACCCTCAGTGGCGATATGGCGGCGCGGATTTTGGATTTATGCGGGATTGTCCTCAATCGGCAAACGATACCGGGCGATACCAGCGCCCTCAAACCGAATGGCATCCGCATCGGCACGCCTTGGATTACCCAACGTGGCTTCGGATTCGATGAAATTGACGAATTAGCTGATATTATCGCCGATGTGTTATTGGCTTGCATCCCCTATAGTTATACCGGTCGCAAAGGCGAAGAAGCTCGCGCCAAATTGCCATTTGATGTGTTGCAAGATGCCCGCACCCGTGTGAAAGAATTGGCGGGACGTGTTGGCATTGATACCGATGCCGTTGCCGATGACTATCCACATTTCCACACCCTTGCGC
Source organism: Anaerolineae bacterium (assembly GCA_025454675.1). Lineage (GTDB taxonomy): Bacteria > Chloroflexota > Anaerolineae > Aggregatilineales > Phototrophicaceae. The sequence goes on from JALONZ010000388.1 coordinate 1,698, forward strand.
CAATGGACAAGGGCGAAAATTGGATGACACTTCGCATTATGGGCGAAAAAACCACTGCATTTTTGGATGTCGCACTCAGTAGTGATGTGATGGCATTAGCGGATGGTCAAAAACAAGCCACCAGTGTTCATGCGCCGAGCGGAGATATTTTAGCGAGTGGCTTTCTGACCCGTGTGAATGCCAATACCTATGATTTGCACCTAGAACGCAATGCGGAATATGTGGCAGGCTGGTTGCGCTCATTATCGGATGGCTTTGTGCTGATTGACACCCAAGACCCCTATGCACGTATCCCTGGTCCCGTAGATGTGGTCGTGATGGGCAATGCCATCCCTCAAACACTGCAACCTGTTCAAACCGCGCATAAGGCGTTTTTCATCGGCATGAATAAGTCTGGCGCAAAAGAACCCCTACCCCGCTTTGAATGGACAGAAATCGAACCAGACCCACTCTTGCGTACCAGCCTATACGATACGCATAAATCACTGGGTGCGAAGATGGTGGGATTTGCAGGTTATGATATGCCTGTGTGGTATTCATCCGTCACAGAAGAACATCTGGCAGTGCGGAATAGTGCGGGCATTTTTGATGTGACCCACATGGGTGTTTGGGATATTAAAGGCAAGGATGCTGTGGCATTTTTGGATGCCATCACCACCAATGATGTGCCTAGCCTCAAAGTTGGCGCATCGCATTACACCTACCTATTGGGTGTGGACGGCGTGCCATTGGATGACCTGATGATTTATCGCTTGGGTCAAGATGAATTTTTGGTGGTCGTCAATGCCTCAAATAATGATAAAAATTGGGCATGGGTGACAAGTATCCGTGACGGCAAGGTGATGATTGACCCCGCCAACCCTAACCGCGTCTTGGGCATCACCGATTTTGTATTGCGTGATTTGCGCGTGTTAGCCTCTGGCGATGACCGCCGTGTGGATGTGGCGTTACAAGGTCCAAAAAGCAAGGATATGCTCATCGCGCTTGGTGCATCAGATGCCGACATCGCCAAATTGAATAAATTGGTGTGGGCAGGTGTCATGCGTGGCACATTCGGCGGCTTTGACCTCATCGTCTCGCGCACAGGCTACACAGGTGAACGGGTCGCATACGAATTATTCGTCCATCCCGCCCAAGCACCCGCGTTATTTAAGGCGTTGGTAGATTTGGGCGTGACACCATGCGGACTCGCCGCCCGTGATAGTTTGCGTACAGAAGCAGGCTTACCCCTCTATGGTCATGAATTAGCCTCTGAATTGGGCTTATCCGCAGGTGATGCAGGATTTGGCAGTTATGTCAAAATTTATAAGCCATTCTTTGTCGGCAGAGGGGCTTATATCACCCACGAAACCAGTCGCACCGCCGAAGTTGTGCGCTTCCGTGTGGATACAAAGGGCGCACGCCCCCCGCATGGTGGCGACCCAATCGTAGACAAAAAAGGGCGTGTGGTGGGTGTTGTTACCAGTTGCAGTATTGATAGCGAAGGGTATCAATTGGGGCAAGCCTATGTCAAATTTGAATTTATGGCAGAAGGCACACAATTGGGCATTTTTGCGGGCGCGGGTAAATCCAGACCGATGAACCTCGCTGATGTCACACTCGGCGGAAAAGTCACTGTGCCAGAACCGATTACCATCCTCAGCCGTTTCCCCAAGAAAAAATAACGAAATTCGATAGGCGGATGTGATGTGCATCCGCCTATTTTTTATGCCGATAATCCCACATTTTCACCCATCGTTTCGCCAGCATAAGCCAAAACAACCACACCAACCACATGTTGATGATTGGGATAATCAACTGCGATTACACCATAAGTTTGATGCACATCACATAATACTGGAGATAATCGTAGATTAATTCCACACCCACTTTCATCTACCTTCAAACGAATCGAAAACCTTATTTTTGAAGCGCGTAGCAACC
>JALONZ010000389.1 GCA_025454675.1 Anaerolineae bacterium
CAACCAATCAATGGCATCATAATCATGACGAAATTCCACATAATCAGTTAACCCCTCTTCCCAATATGAGACATAATTCAGGTAATCATTGCCATCTAATGTGAGTGGCACATCCATAGACAGGCGGAAAACGGCTTTTGCGCCAGTGGCGGTAATGGGGAACATCAAACAGACGAATATCATCACACCCATAATACTATACCATGGGAGGGCAAGGCGCGTTTTCCAACGATTGGCATAACTGGTTATCCATGCGAACCCTGCCCCACCAACCACACTAAAAATCAGCCAAACTTGGATATAAAACTTGAAAATGCTGTTTTGTCTGCCATTATCAAAGCGCAGAGTGAGGATTTCTGTACCGAGCGTAATTGCCAATGCCAACCCCGCCAAAACGAGGATGAATTGCATCGCCCGTGATTGATTGGGTCGGAAGAACAATACGCCTATCCACACCACCAAAGGAATGACCACCATCGCCACATGATAACCGATAAATACCACTGCCAATGTGCCAAAAAATACCATCGCCAAACCGAGTAAGATGGTAATGATGATGTTGATTTTTCCGCGTAGCGTTTTCACACGGACAGAGCGCATCCACCGCGCCGATTCCCAAACAAGTAATGAGACGATGACGAATATGAATAAGCCGTGAATGGATAAATATGCCCATAACGGCGTTTTTCGCCCATCCCATAACTTAAATTCAGTCAATGATGAGGCAAACCACCATGTGAACGGTAATGCGACAAGAGTCATAATGATAAGGAATCCGCCCACACGCAACAACAAATTCCATAATGACCAACGCGAAATCGTCTCCCAGCGTAGCCACCACGCATACCCCAATCCGAGTACGCTAAAAATGGTGAATGTGGGCGTTTCCCACGTATTGGTAGCGGTGAACAACCCGACCACCATCGCGCCTAAAAATACCGCGCCAAATCCCATCCACCATGCGCGTTTATCCCGCCCTGCGTGCATAATTTCGGCAAAGACGAACAGCATTGTGAATAACATCAGGGGCATTGAAATCATGTGCGCGTGCAAATCACCATATACGAAGGTGAAATATGGCATTTCATTAATCGCACCATCCCCCTGACAGGGAATCTCGGTAATCGTGCGCGTGGGAGCCCAGAACCATCGGTCTGTCCCGATGAAAATTTGCCCACCACTCAACGCACTCAAAAACCCGTTGGGAATGGCGGAGAATAAACTGCCGATATTACCAATTTCATAGGCAATTTGGTCGGTAATCGGTGCTTTATTGCGGAGTGCTTCGGCATCTATACAGGTTTGCAATTTATTCGGGTATACGCCGTATGCGTCAAAGAAGTCTTGTTCCAATTCATCCACAAACATGCCTTGTGGTTGCTTCCAACCGCCTGCCTGTGCCACACCAGTTAAAAATACACGTCCGGTATCCAAATTGCCAAATACCACCGCCATGAGGAGCGCCATAATGCCCGCCACCCAAGGATTGCCCAACGGACGGCGTTTTGGTTTATCATCCTGCATAACAGGCACCAGTTGACCATGTTCATCATACGTCTTTTCGGTGACTTTCCAGCTACTGACCACATTGAACGCCACCGAAAATGCCCCCATCCCCGTCACCGAGAATAACATGGGGATGATGAGGTTATAAGCCACTGATGGCACAACTCCCAGTAACAAGGTTGGCACGCCTGCAATCACAAACCCAAAGTAATAGTAATTGAGATAGCCCCCACTCAGCCAAGGGTCATAGGCGGGGAATATGGTACTCCGCAAAACCGCATTGAAATAGGCAAAATCCATCGGTTTTTCGCCACCGAATGCGTTATGCCACAAATCCGGATTCGATAAGCGCACACCCACAAAGGCGAGGAATAACACAAATGCCAAAATATCCATCCAAATGAGCATTTTCCAACGCGCCCGTATATATGGGAAGAATGAGGCACGCACCCGCCACATCACCCACAAACTAAAGGTGGCAAGTATGGCTAAAATGACCAATAACCCCGCCGATGACCATGTGAGAAAGCGCAATGTTCCTAATGCCCATGCTATCCACGCCGTTAGAGCGATGCCGATAATCTTGGAGAATCCATATCCCCTATCGGCTAAGGCGGGGAAAAAAGCGAATAAGATGGGGAACATGATGAAGCCAAACACCATGATGGTCAACCACCACACGGCAATTGTCACCAATTGATTGCTATTGATAAAACTATCGGGATTAAAACGTTCCGACCATGTGCCACCCGATTGTTGAATCTGCCTCATCTCTGGTGTGAGCATCAAATTGGATGGCGCTTTATCGGCTTGCAAGGATGAGACAGTGGTAATGTTGACAAGAGTCGGGTCTACATAACCACCAACGACCACATCTGTCCGTGTGAGGACAACACCATTCATCACCCCGCGCATTTGCTCAGATGAATAATCAGGGCGTTTTTTGAATAAGAAAACAACAGGATGGTCATACACCGTGAAGGCTTCTTCTGCCTCATATTCATTTAGCCATGATGGGGCATTGTAATTGGGCAAATATTGGTCAGAAATTTTGAGGGGACCCAGTTCAAAGGTCTCTTGGAAGGTCGCCACCAATTCAAAGCCCAATTCGCCACTGAATAAGGCTTCATAATACCGATTCGTCAATGGGAAGCGCACTGGCAACCGCGAATGCGAATCATAACGACGGTTGGTGTTGATATACAGATAATCGGATTGGTCAAGCATGGTTATCCAACGCTCACGCTTGAGGTCGGTATCTTCGGAGGCAATATCCAAATTATGCACATGAATTTGGTCGCCCCAAATCGAAACCCGTTGACACGTTTCGCGCGTGAACATCCCTGCGGATAAATCATCCGCCAAAGTCGTCCCCAATGGCAATTGACACACGGCATTCGGCACAGGCTCATCCCAGGGCTGTTCACTGCCCATGACCGAGCCGATACTCAACACAATATCCCCTTCCAATACTTCCACACGGAATAAATATTCCGCCCCTGCTTTCACTTGGAGGGGTGTCTCGAATGTAATCGGATAGGTTTCACCCAATGTATTTTCTGGACGGACAAAATTACTGCGGATGGTAGCTGTGGTTAATTCATCACCTGTAATGGGGTCAAATACACTCAGACGAAGGGCATGAACCTGCGAGCTATCCAATGCCATGAGGCGTGTTGCCGTGACAGTGGTAATAATGCCATCATACGCCGTCCTAAAGCGTGCCGTAGATGGTAAATTAGGATAAAACCGCGTTGCATCATTCGGAATCCATTGCTCAAATGGCACCCCTCTTGAATCTTTATATTCATTCGGAAACGAAATATTGATAAGCGGTTCATCTGCGTCCGCGCCCGCCCGTTGCATCCAAAAATCAGCAGGCACACGCTCCATCGCGTAATAGGTCGCTTGTACAAATGTGGCGGGTTCGCGGTAAATGTTAGTGAACATCACCGCCCATAACACCGTGAATGAGGTCACACCGACCAAAACACCCGCCGCGACCAATGTCCGCCACAAGCGCACATTTTTCGCCGATGATCGCTTGAGTAATTCCGCCAATCCCCACGCCGCCAAAACGACTAATGCAGGATAGAGGGGTAAATAATAGCGC
>JALONZ010000390.1 GCA_025454675.1 Anaerolineae bacterium
CGGCTAGTATAAGGGTGTTTGTGCGTGACCGCGCACAGGGGCGTTGTGAATACTGCCATAAACCTGATGAATTTGTGTATATCAGTTATCATGTAGACCACATTATTGCTATCCGTCATGAAGGCTCAGATGAGCCACATAACTTAGCGTGGTCATGTGCGACTTGTAATATCTCCAAAGGCACAAATGTGGCTACTTATGATAGGGTGACAAATTTATTAGTACCTTTCTATAATCTACGCACGCAAAAATGGGATGACCATTTTGAGATACAAAATAATTTAATTCTTGGTAAAACACCAATTGGTCGAGCAACAACCGACTTTTTTAACATGAACACCCCAGAACAAATTTTTATCAGGCAATTTTTAATTGGTTCAGGAAACTGGTAAACTCATGGCTATAGACCATATCATCAATTACGATTGTGTTCCCAAGCGTACCCTCAGCACAGAGGGCATTTTAGAACGGGTAAAAGGCGAAGAACGCGCCAATACCATCATCAATTTATTCCGCAAAAATGGGGATGACCGCCCGCCCAGTCAAATGGGATTCGAGTTCACCCGTAGCACCCCCGATGGCGAAGAAGAGACGATTATCGTGGTCGTCCAAGATTTGCTCGATGCCGCCCAAGACCTGATTCCGCTCGAACATCACTGCCAAAATTGCCCCGCCAACCGCGCCAAAAAGCGATTTGGGTGCATGGGCTTCATCCAATATCCCATCACCGCCCAAGCAGAACGCTGGCTCATTGAACGCCTGCCCGTCCCCGATGACCCGCTCATCTGGTTATTGCTCCGTCAGGGTGTGAAAGAATTTAAGTATGACGGCGAAACCATCCGCCCCATGCGCGATGTTGAAGGGGTTTATTTTGAAAATCCGATGGTCATCACGCGCAAATTGGGCGAATTTAGCATCGAAAGTAACCAAGTTTTTGAGATGATATTCTCGGTGGGGAGTGTTACGCCTAATCACGGCGCATTGATGCTCTTATTCCTCCATGCCATCCCGCGCGATATTGAAGCCGATGATATTATGGCAATTGTACCCGCCACCCCCGAATTGGTTGCGAAAATGCCCTTTTTACACAAGCCAGACCCCGCCGATGATAGCACCATCCGCGAGTTAAAAGACTTTTTACATGCCATGTATCTGGCATGGACATTGGATGTGAAAATGGTGCTGGATGTTTAGGGGATGATGATTGGGGTCAGAATGGCACGACCATCATAATCCGTCGCGCCGATAATCGGCAAACGTGGGTACGGTGGCGTGGTCTCATACATACCAACCAAAATGAGATAGTCCCCCGTTGCTAAATTTGATGGAATCACAATCGGGTCACGATACACTGTCCCAACCGCCCATGTGGTGGTGGGGATGGTGCTATCCGCCACCTGATGGTCTAATACTTGGGTCGGTGGTGCATCTAACGCGGGTGTGATATGCGTCAGGATGTTCAACGGCGCATCCGTTTGGCGAATAGCTTCCCAATACAACACAAGCACATCATCCCCCAACCAGCTATACCCCACCAACCGCGCCACATCTCCCATTTGAATATGAGACTCGGTTTCGATTTCGGCGGGGTCAACCTCCCATGAACGAAATTGTTGCAAGCCGTTCCATGCAATCGGCAGGCGTTGCAGATTCGCGGTCAAATACGCATTCACATCCCCCGTCCGCGCCCCATTCAATAAAAAAATGTCATCATGCTCATTCACCAACGCGGGCAAATACGATTCAATTGGCGGGTTATCTTCGGGGATGAAAAAAATAGCCATGTCGCCACGATGATAATATTCCAGCGCCGTATCACTGGTGTCGTTGATAATCAGGTCATCTGCCGATGCGCGAGATTCGACCAAAGTCATCAATCCGCGCCAGTCGAATGATTTTGGTGGGGCAACATAAAAATAGCTATAAATTTGGGTGATGGACACCATACCGATGATGAGGGGGACAATCCAGCCTGCGCGTTTGGGAATAATCGCAACCGTGCCGATGACAATCAATATGAGGGCAGGCGTGACCATCACCACATAACGTGGCAAAAAGACGGCGGTGCGCGTGGATACGATGAATAACACCGCCAGAGGAATCACCATCCACCCCGCGATTAAAATCTGTGCAGGTTTCAATCGCCACGCGATGAGGATTAGACCAAATGCAATTATCATACCGATGATGAGATTGGCAGGTGCGCCCCATAATAATGTCGGGATGAAATCGGTGAACAACGCGCCAAAATCGGCATTCGTGGCGTTGCCTGCGTATGCCCGTCCGAATAAGACGATATACGTTTGAATCGCAAGGGGAATGAGCAACACCGCAATCAAAATCCATATACGAATGAATTGCCCACGTTTTTTTTGGTGATTGGCAAACACATATGCCATTTGCGCCAAAACGAGGAATAATTCAAAATAATAGAGGTATATGGTGAATGTCTGAAAGAGGATATATGCCCACCAACGCGGTTTTTGTTCATGTAAGGCGCGGTGAAGCAGGTATATATTGAAGGTGGCGAGTGTGACATATGCCCCATATTGACGGGCATCTTGTGCGTGCCAAATCAAAAATGGGTGAATTGCCCATAATGCACCTGCGCCAAGTGCCATATCCCAACGGCTAAATAATCGCTTGGATAGGGCAATCATAACCGCTACACCCAATAAATTGGTGAGTAGCGAAAAATAGCGCAAGGCAAATTCGCTAATCCCAGCGCCTAATGACCACGCCCAATAAACGACCATTGAGGCAGGATTGGGTTCATATTCTAAAAAGAACAACCAGCGTTCAGAAAATGGGGGATTTGTCCAATGGAGGGCGGTAAAGGCTTCATCACCGCGCAACGGGACTGTATCCAATTCCCAAAGGCGCAACAAAAACGCCATCCCAACGAGGAAGGCGGTGATGATGATATACCATTTGGCATGAGGGCGCATCATGCCCTACTTAGTCAAGAATTTGGGAATAATCTTCAATCATTTGCCAAACTTGTTGAACAGGAATGGGCTTGATGAAGGCGGCATTACAACCTGCTTCCATACACATTTGCTCATTTGTCACCGATGTGATGGCGATAATCGGCAAGGTTAAGCCTTCGGCGCGGATGGTTTGCACAAGGTCTAACCCTGTCATTTGTCCGGCGAGTTCAACATCCACTAACATGAGATGCGGGTCATCTTTCATAAAATTGTGCAATGCGTCCTCTGCGGTGGCATAGGTCAATAACGAATGATTGCCACTAGAGGTAATGCGTTCAATGAGTGAACGATTGGGGATATTATCTTCAACATACATAATTCGCATAATGATGACATCCTAGATAACAAAGCGACTATAGATAAATATATCTTATCCCATTATAAGCACACAAAAAAGGGGGGAATTCGACATTCTATGTGTGGAGGAACAACAAAACCGTCCCTGTAAGGGCGCGATATGTTGCGCCCCGCATACAGCAACTTAACAACAAAATTGCTTTTTGACCTCACCCCCTGCCCCCTCTCCAAATTGGCTTATCATTACCCATAAGTCTGGCGGGGGTCAAAATAGGCACACGGGATACCTTTTTTTACGCTGGGCGTTAAAACACCCAGCTAGGCAAAACCCT
>JALONZ010000012.1 GCA_025454675.1 Anaerolineae bacterium
AAAAATTATTATATACAATGTTTCAAGAAAGATCTCGCAAGTTGACCGTCTGTCGTTCACGAACATCCAACGTCAAAAATATTGCTCGGCTTCTCATCTGCTGAAGGTCGAAGGTTACGATAAATACTAGTCCGCCATCACGTCCATGAAACTCGAGTGACTTTTTACACATTTTAAGAAGGTTCTCTTAGTTTCTCTCGCAGCCTAAAGGACGGGCCAGAATTTGATTTAATGTACAGAGTTATACCAAGTTTGGACGACCTCTAGGACCTACATAGCGTTTGAAAAGGTGATGAGTGTTATGACACTTGACTTGAATGATTACAGTACAGAAAAGCAATTTTTTGGCGAGCGGTGTCTCAGTGGTGTATATACTGCATTATGGGTAGGCCTAAAATATTTCACGATTGACCTAGTAAATGACTTATTTTTCATGCAACTCACCAACTTATGCGTTTGTTAGCATGTAGCTTCGTAAAAATTAAATGGTTTGGTTGAGCGAAAAACTTTTCTCAACTAAATAGTTTAGTTTATAGATGAAGGCGGCGTTTATTCGAATCGAAAGTTGAATAAGGGCCCTTAACAAGTCACGTGGTAAATTGCAGGCGCTGAAGTACAACCAGGAACAGTTTGAGTCGGTATACGACAGTAGCGAGGCTTCTACGTACATCAACTGCGAGCTGACTCGGGGCGAGTTTGCCGAAGGCCTTGGCTTGAAACCGGACTCATTATTCGTGACAAAAATGTTCAACTTGGTCGACACCAGCAACAACGGTTACATTTATGGGTCCGCTCATAGCAGGCGTAAACCCACCCCCACAACCAATAACGGTGCCAATAACGATTATAGATGACCCTAATGTCGAGGGTGCAGAAGCCTTTGCCATACAAATCAATTCAGTCACAGGAGCAGGTGAAATCGGCTTCCCCGATACCCATACCATCGTCATCAATGACAATGATGCGGATATTTTTGCCCAAGCATCATTCAATACGAATAGCGCCATCATCAACGAAAATGCGGGGACATTGACCATTGATGTGCAAGTATTCATCCCTGCTGGGTTTAACCTGACGGGTGATATAACACTCACCATCAGCGATTCGCTCGGTGGGACGGCAACCAGTGGTACAGATTATTCTGCTTTCGCGCCCGTCATATTGACATTTATAGACGCGCCATTTGTGGCAGGTACAACCTATACTCAATCAGTTACATTGACCATTTTGGATGATACCCTCACCGAAGGGGTCGAAACGGTAGATTTTGGCATCACAGGTATTAGTGGCGGGGTGGAATTAGTCTCGCCTGCCCAATTCACTGCCATTATCAATGATGATGAGATTGCCACTGTAATTGTGACTCAACCAGGGGGTACAGTGACCGTACCGGTCAGCGACCCTGAATTTGTATTCAAAACAGTGGATAACCCATTTGCGACGATTGGGCAAACGGTAACTTATACCATTCGGGCGCGGAATCCCAAAGCGACACCGCTCACCCAAGTTGTGATTTATGATGTTTTCGATGAACGCCTGAGCAATATCCGCCTCATTTCCACTACACACGGCGCGGGCGTTTTTAATGGTAATACATTGAGTGTAAGTGGATTTGCTTTGCAACCCAATGAGGAGGCGATTATCATCGTTTCGGCAAAAATAGCGACTTTAGCTGTGGGCGAAACAATTCCGAATGCCGCCATTTTAGAATCGCCTGATGCCAGTGTGCATGTCAGCAATTTGGCTTTAGTGGGTAAGGATGTCAGTATTAATCATGGAGACGCAACCCAAATTTTCGTGATTCCAAATCAATTACCCAACACAGGCGAAAATCCTATTTGGCGAGATGCCTTCCTTTGGATAGGTGGATTGTTATTTATTTCCACTATGGGATTTATCTTCTTGGGGAGTCGCTTCAAGATTCGGTTATAACAAGCATATAGATGGAGGATACCCCGTGCATTGAGGGTATCCTCTGGCGATAAAAGCTAAAAAGATTTAGCCCACTGGTAGTACATCTCATTCCAACGAAGTTCATTTTTGAAATCATGTAAATTCGTAGAATGGTCAATACGCAAATATTCCATACCCGCTATATCCGCAAAATCTTCCATATACTCGGCAGTTAAGGACTGGCTAAAGCCTGTATGATGTGCGCCACCTGCATAAATCCATGCCGCGGCACCGATTTTGAGGTTGGGTTGGGGAATCCACAACGCCCGCGCCACTGGCAATTTTGGCATCGGTGGCGATGATACAACATCCACATCATTCACAATCAGGCGGAAGCGGTTGCCCATATCTATCAGCGAGGCATTAATTGCCACCCCTGCTGGCACATCAAACACCAAGCGGGCGGGGTCTGATTTTCCACCGATACCCAGTGGATGGACTTCGAGTTTAGGCTTGCCATCAGCAATTGAGGGGCAAATTTCAAGCATATGAGCGCCAAGCACTTTTTGACCAGAGGGGTCGAGGTGATAGGTATAATCTTCCATAAAGGATGTGCCACCCTGTAAGCCTGTCGCCATAACTTTCATCGCGCGGAGCAAAGCAGAGGTTTTCCAATCGCCCTCTGCACCAAAACCGTATCCCTCTTGCATGAGGCGCTGAACGGCTAGACCTGGCAATTGAACCAAGCCATGAAGGTCTTCAAAGGTAGTGGTGAATGCCTTAAAGTTGCCATCTTGCAAAAAGTTACGCAACCCGACTTCGATTCTTGCGGCTTCGATGACAGCATTTCGACGCGCCCCGCCATGACGCAGGTCATTGGTGATATGATACTGTGCCTCATAATCATCAAGTACAGCAGAAAGTTCTCCCGCACTGACGGCATTCACCCGTGCCACCAAATCGCCCACGCCAAAACCAAAAACCTGATAACCAAGTCGCATTTGCGCCTCGACTTTATCGCCTTCGGTGACAGAGACGGAACGCATATTATCGCCAAAGCGTGCTACACGCGCATTTTGGGCATCTGCCCATGCACATGCCACCCGACTCCATACATTCAGGCGTTCTTGAACTTCTGGGTCTTTCCAATGCCCAACCACCACCTTACGATTCAAGCGCATACGGCTCATCATAAACCCAAATTCACGGTCGCCATGCGCGGCTTGATTCAGGTTCATAAAATCCATATCAATTGAATCCCACGGGATGTCTTGATTATATTGTGTGTGGAGATGCAAAAACGGTTTGACCAACGACTTCATGCCCAAAATCCAATTTTTGGCGGGCGAGAAAGTGTGCATCCACGCAATAACACCCACACAATTGGGGGCGGCATTGGCTTGTTGGCAAATGTGCAGAATTTCTTCTGGCGTGGTGAGGATGGGCTTATATATCACTTTGACAGGCAAAACCTCATCAAGAGTCATGGCAATTTCTTTTGAATGAGGCGCGACCAGTTCTAAAAATTCGGGTCCATATAAGTGTTGACTACCCGTCAAAAACCAGACTTCATATTGTTTTAGGCTATCCATATTATTTTACCTTTCATTTCATTGTCCGTAGACGTTTTGATAACGTTCATAAAGTTTATCAATATCCGATTGTTCAATTTTTATAGGTGTGCCGATTTGCAAGGCTGTCCAAGCAATAGCGGCGTTATCTTCGGTCATCGTGGCGGCTTTGACAGCTTTTTCTGCGTTTACTCCAATGGTGAAAACACCATGATTTTGTAGTAGGCAGGCAGGACTGCGACTATCTCTGAGTACCTCGACCACCACTTTACCAATTTCTTCGCCACCAATAAGCGCAAACCCGCCACAGGGAATCGCGCCACCAAATTCATCGCCCATCGCGGTGGTGATGCACGGGATTTCATGCCCAAGTGTTGCAAATGCTGTTGCATAGCGTGAATGAGTATGCACAATACCATTGACATCGGGCATGTGCCGATAGATATAACAATGCGATGCCGTATCAGATGAGGCTTTATACTGCCCCTCGATGATATCACCCTCTAAATTAACCACCACCATACTATCGGCAGTTAAATCTTCAAATCTGACTCCGCTCGGTTTAATCACCACCAAATTGGTCTGTGGGTCACGGGCGCTGATGTTGCCACTCGTCCACGCTACCAGATTATTTTTAGGTAATTCCAAATGTAGAGTAACTAATTGTTGTCTGAGATGTTCAAGCATGTTGTTCATGTCTCCTTTTGCATATCATCATCGAAATGACTGGACTGCGATTTTTTCGATTGGGAGTCCATTTTTGTAACGTTCCATGAAACTCGCAAATCCATTCACATCGGCGGGGTTGGGTTGAATGGTGGTCTGGCTTTGGTTGATGAATACCCGATTCCCCAAGTACGATTCAAGTGTTTCATCATCCGATTTTTGTACGATATACGATGCGAGCAGGGCAATCCCCCACGCCCCCCCCTCGCCAGCCGTTTGCATCACAGAGACAGGGACATTCATCGCCGCCGCCATGAACTTTTGACCAACCCCTGGTGTCTTAAAAAATCCACCATGCGCCAATACTTTATCAATTTTGACATTTTCTTGTTCAAAGAGGATGCCTAATCCCATTTTTAGCGCACCAAGCGCCGAAAAAAGGTGAGTTCGCATAAAATTGGACAATGTAAAACGACTTTCGGGTGTGCGGACAAAAAGTGGTCTACCTTCGGGTAGGTGAGTGATATGTTCGCCAGAAATATAATTATATGCCAACAAGCCACCAGCATCAGCATCCCCCAAAAGCGCAGTCTGATACAATAATTCATAAAGTTGGGATGGCTCAATTTCTATACCAAGCGTATGCGTAAATTCCCGAAAAATCTCGACCCACGCATTCAGGTCGGATGTACAATTATTGCTATGCACCATCGCCACATTTTTGCCCGTAGGTGTGGTCACAATGTCAATTTCGGGATGCACCCGCGACAAATTTTTCTCTAGGACAATCATGGCGAAGATGGATGTCCCTGCCGATACGTTACCTGTACGCTCTGCAACACTGTTGGTCGCAACCATGCCTGTGCCTGCATCGCCTTCGGGTGGGCAAAGGGGAATGCCCGCGCTCAATTGGTCGCTTGGGTCAAGTAATTTTGCGCCATTCTCGGTTAGGCTTCCACCCAATTCACCTGCAACCAAAACATCGGGCAAAATATCACGTAAGCGCCAGTCAATATTGTGGGCTTCAAGTTGTGAGTCAAAAAGAACAATCATATGTTCATTAAAATCTTTTGTTTGGCTATCAATCGGGAACATACCTGATGCCTCACCGATGCCGACCACCTTTTCTCCCGTCAATTTCCAATGAACATACCCCGCCAAAGTTGTGATGTAGGCAATGTGGTGAATATGCGGTTCATTGTTCAACACTGCCTGATACAGATGAGCAATGCTCCAGCGTTGCGGGATATTAAAACCAAAAAGAGTGGTCAAATCTTCGGCGGCTTGGGCGGTGATGGTGTTGCGCCATGTGCGGAAGGGTGTGAGTAACGCCCCATTTTTATCGAATGCCATGTAACCGTGCATCATACCGCTAAACCCAATCGCACCAATTTTTGTGAGTGGTTCACCAAAATCGGCGACCACATTGCGATAACTGGCTTGCAAGCCTGCCCATACATCTTCGATAGTGTATGTCCAGACCCCATTTTCATAGCGATTTTCCCAGTCATAACTGCCAGAGGCAATCGGCGCATAATCTTCACCAATGAGTAATGCCTTAATGCGCGTTGAACCCAATTCGATGCCGAGAGTAAATTTGCTGGTATCTATTTTATTTTGGCTCATATTCTTTCTCTCATTTCACAGGTGCGGTGCTATTTCGAATCACCAAGTTTGGATATAAAACCTGCTGATGAACGGGTGTATCGGGCTGATTGATGAGCGAGACAAGGTATTCAACACAATGCTGACCCAGCGCCATAAAATCTTGATGAACGGTAGTGAGGGCGGGCATAAAATACGCCGATTCTGGAATATTATCAAATCCGACCACCGACACATCATCAGGGACACGCAAGCCCAGTTCATTCAATGCCGCCATCGCACCCAGTGCCATTTGGTCATTGGCAACTGCCAACGCAGTAAACTTTGCACCCGCTTTGACAAGCATCCGAAGTCCATCATACCCACTTTGCGCCGACCAATTGCCCTCGATACTATTGTGATAGGACAGGCTATGGCGCTTCATGGTATCTATCCAACTTTGATGACGCATAATAGCATCATACCAATTTAAGGGACCACTAATTTCGGCAATATCTCGATGCCCCAGACCAATCAAATGCTCCACTGCCAATGCGGTGCCATGCGCCTGTTCAATAACAACCGAGGCAACCCCTTTATGCGGTTTGGTATCAATTTGGATATAAGGGATGTGCCCGATTAATGCCCGAATATCTTGGATAAAATCAGAAATAATAGGTGCAATCATGATGATGCCGTCAATCAAATGTTCATGTAAATCATCAATAGCAGATTTCACCTCTACCCATCCCAAGTGTTCAACTGTACTCAGCGATACCCGATAGCCACTTGCTTTGGCGTGACGTGTGATATGCGATACCATTTGTCCCGGTCCATAAAAGGTTGTGCCAAAACTAATGATGGCAATGGTATCGGAGCGATTTGTCACCAAGCTACGGGCGGCGCGATTGGGATGATAATTCAAGTCTCGAATAGCCCCAAGCACGCGCTGACGCGTATCTTCTGCAACACTTGGATGATTATTGATAACTCGTGATACGGTTTGATAAGATACGCCAGAATGTTCGGCGACATCGTTGAGTGTAACCTTTTTCTCTGATGGTTTCATACTAACCTTGCGCTATGCGCTCTGCTGTAATTCTTTTCTATCCCGTCCAAAACTAAATAATCTCAGCCCCTGACGACTGCTCAATAATTTTTGCAATCCAACGAAGCCAAATAACAGCACGCCGATGACAATCTTTATCCACCATGGAGTTAGTGAACCATCGAGGGTGAGATAGGTTTGAATTGTACCAAGTGTCATCACCGCGATGAATGTGCCAATGACATACCCAACACCCCCTGTTAATAATGTACCACCGATAACGACTGCGGCAATTACATCGAGTTCTAGCCCGACTGCGATGGTCGAATCACCCGATTGCTTCGAGAGTGAGAGAACAATTCCTGCGAAGGTCGCCAAGAAGCTACTGAGGGCATAAATCATGACGGTTGTGCGCCCAGTTGGTACACCCAAGAGCAATGCCGCATCTGGATTGCCGCCCATTGCATACACATTGCGCCCAAATCGGGTAAAGTGTGCCACAAAAATACCGATAAATAATACCAGCAAAAACGCGCCCGCTACAAAAGTAAAACGTCCTTTGTCGGGGAAGATGTATACAAGTTTGGACACCGATTCATAAAAGGGGTGGTCTATGCGTATGGACTCGGTTGAGAGGACATATGCCATTCCCCTCGCTAAAAACAAACCCGATAGTGTGGCTATGAACGGCGGTATCTTGAAATAATGAATTAACATGCCCATCGTTGCACCGAAAAATGTGCCGATGGTCAACATCACGATAAAGGTCGGGATTGGATCCCAGCCATTACGCCCAATCATCAACGCACAAAATACACCTGTGAAGGCAATCACAGACCCAACAGACAAATCAATTCCACCAGAAATAATGACAAACGTCATCCCGATGGCGGCGATTCCCCAATAGGCATTATCTCTGAGTAAATTACCGACAATCCGCATTGAACCAAAACTGGAAAACCGCGAATAAGCAAAGAGATACATCGCCGCAAATACGATAAAAGTCATCAATAAGGGTATAAAGCGAGATTTCATCTGAGCCTCCTAAAGGGTTGTGTGATAAACCGTCTAAATTCGGGCGATTGAAGCAATAATACAGCTAGAACCACAACAGCTTTCACAACCAAGTTGGTAGTCGGGTGCAAGGTGCTAACATATAAACCCACCAACATACTTTGGATGATGAGTACACCCATGACACTTAGGGTGAGGTAAAAACGCCCACCTAAAAGCGATGTTCCGCCAATGACCACTGCCAAAATTGCATCGAGTTCGCTAAACAAACCAGCTTTATGCGGGTCGGCAGATTTCACTTCACCCGCGACAATCATGCCCGCAATCGCGGCACATACACCCGATAAAACATACACAAACACCTTAATGGTATTGGCTTGGATACCTGCATAATAACTGGCACGGTCATTCACCCCCACCGATTCGATAAGCAAGCCCAAGGCAGTGCGTCTGACCAGTAGTGTGATTAAGATGAGGGCAATAAAGGCGATATAAATGGGGAAAGGGACACCCCAAACCACCCCACGCCCAACAAATGCGAGGGTATCGTTGGTAAAAGTGGGCGATTGCCCATTGGTAATGAGTTGTGCGACACCACGCCCTGCCACCATCAAAATAAGGGTGGCGATAATGGGTTGTAGATTGAGAAAGGCAATTAAAATGCCGTTCCATAACCCGCAAATTGCACCAACCCCAATTGTTATTAGGATGACAAATCCGGGTTGCACATAAAATTCTGTTGAGCCAGCTTCGTATTGTTTGATAAGGGTTACGGCAACAGCGGCGCAAATTGCCATCACTGCCCCAACCGATAAATCTATCCCTTTAGTTGCTATCACAAGCGTCATACCAATGGCAAGCAAAATATACGGAGCAGAATTATCTAAAATGTTGATTATACTGCCGATTAGCCTATCATTTACCATGCGAATTTCAAAAAAGTTTGGTGAAATTTGTAGGTTAACCAACAAAATAATAAGTAGTGCCAAACCTGTCCAAAATAGGCGCGAATTGAGCATCACAGAAGTTAGCGTTTTGAATGCGCCACGCCCTCCCCTATGCACATTCGCTTGTTGTCTTTCGAGATTCATAATTGCCTCCTAGCGATGACTGGCTGATACATAGTTAGGCTCAGTCTGCCGCTATCGCGTGCATAATGGTGTTTTCATTAACATCGTCGCCTTCTAATTCGCGGACTTTTTTACGGTCACGCAAAATCATCACACGGTCACTATAGGCGACAATTTCTGCCAATTCGGACGAAATGATAAGCATGGCTTTACCCTCATCAGCAAGTCGTTTGATAATTTGGATAATCTCAGCATGTGCGCCAACATCAATCCCGCGTGTGGGTTCATCGAGTATCAGAAAATCGGGATTCGAGATAAGCCAACGTGCCAAAATAACTTTTTGTTGATTACCACCCGATAATTCTTTGACTGGTTTTTCGGCATTAGGTGTGGCGATGCTAAGGGCTTTAATCATGTCATTGGCAAGTTCATTTTGCTTTTGGCGCGACAAATAATTAAACCACCCCATTTTTGCTTGTAAGGCAAGGATGATATTTTCGCGCACGCTCAAATCGCCGATGATGCCCTCAACTTTACGGTCTTCTGGGCATAACCCAAATCCATGACGGATGGCTTGGCGGGGCGATTTAATAGTTGTGGGCTTTCCGTGAACATAGGCTTCGCCACTATCATTTTGTTTTATACCAAAAATCAGATGTGCCACTTCAGTACGACCAGACCCCAATAATCCTGCCAGCCCAACAATTTCACCCTGTCGAATTTCGAGGTCAAATGGCTCGATTGTACCTTTACGGGCAAACCCATTCACTTTTAAGAAGGGAACTCGATTGGTATTTTTAGATGTACTGGTGTCATCACGGCTATGGGTGTCCTGAGTTAATTCTTTGCCAAGCATTTCAGTGATGAGTTGCACTCTGGGCAATTCAGAAATAAGATGCTCATTGATTTTCTTACCATTACGTAACACAGTAACACGATTGGCAATGGCATATACTTGGTCTAAAAAGTGAGTGATAAGAATGATGCCAATACCACGTTCTTGTAAAGAACGAATCACAGAAAAAAGCATTTCAACTTCTTGATGGTCTAGGCTGGAAGTGGGTTCATCTAAGATAAGGACTTTAACTGATAAACTTACCCCACGAACAATGGCAACAATTTGTTGAATAGCGACCGAATAAGAGGATAGATTGCGGGTGACATCAATATCAACATTAAAATCTTGGAGCAATTGCTTGGCTTGTCGCTCAACTGCCCGCATATTAATCATGCCCCAGCGCATCGGTTGCCTGCCCAAAAAGATATTCTCTGCAACCGATAAGGTAGGGATAAGATTGACCTCTTGATAGACGGTGCTGATACCGAGTTCTTGAGCATGGCGAGGACTGCGCGGGTCTATCTCTTTGCCTTCTAATAAAATTGTTCCACCATCTTTACGATGTACACCTGTGATAAGTTTGATGAGGGTAGATTTTCCTGCCCCATTTTCACCTACCAACACATGTACATCGCCTGCACGTAGTGAGAAATCTACCTCAGAGAGTGCAATGGTAGCAGGGAACATCTTCGTAAGCCCTCTAACTTCTAACAAAGGGGGCATTTGTTGTAGATTTGTGGTCATGTGGAGTTATCCTAGTCTGTGATGAGGGGGCTTTTTGCCCCCTCATACGTTTAGTGGGCTGTCGGTTTAACGGTCAGCATCATAGTCAGCACGGGATGTATATAATCCGCCACCAACAGGAATCCATTTGGGGAGTTCTTCGCCATTGAGGTAAGCAACCACCGCATCAAAGGCTGGTCCACCCATGAAGGGGCTTAATTCGACAGTGGCATTCGTTTCACCAGCATCCATCGAATCAAAAATGTCGGGGATGGCATCTACCGAGACAACAAGAATATCTACAGCGGGGACTAAACCAGCTTCTTTGATGGCTTCAATCGCACCAATCGCCATATCATCATTGTGTGCAAACACGGCGCAAATGGTGCTGGGGTCAGTTGAACTGAGAATACTCGCCATAACTTGTTTGCCCTCAGTGCGAACAAAGTTACCAGTTTGCGATTGGATAATTTGTACATTACTGAACAAGGCAATCACTTCGGCAAAACCGGTATGGCGGTCTTCGGCGGCGGCAGAACCGACTGTGCCGTATAATTCAACCACATTGCAATTTCCAGAAGTTTCTTGTACCAACCATGCGGCGGCTAAACGTCCTTCATGAACAAAGTCAGAGGAAACACGGGTTACATATAACGATTCATCAGCATTAACATTACGATCAACGATGATAACCGGCACACCCATATCTGCGGCTTCTTGCAGAACAGAATCCCAACCGCTTTCGATAACAGGAGCAAGTATAATTGCATCAACATCCCCTTGTGCCAGCCATGCACGGATAGCGGCAATTTGATTTTCTTGGCTTTGTTGGGCATCTGAGAAAAGCAAATTAATGCCACGTTCAGCGGCTTCAGCAATGACGGCTTCTGTGAAGGATGTGCGCCATGCGCTTTCTGAACCAATTTGAGAGAACCCAATGGTCAACCCTGCCCCTTGGTCTTCATTTTCATTCTCTTGGGCGTAACTGGCGGGTACAACTAAGGCAAGTAATATCAACAATACTAAGCTGAGTTTTGTAAATCGCATTTCAAAATCTCCTTATAGATTTTATTTTGAACATATCCCAACATCTGCTGGATGTTGATGAAAAATTTAATAATTTTTATTTACTACTTCTAAGCATATTCAAGTACATCGAAGTAGTAGACACCAATACCCATCAGATAAACTACTTTGACAACAGGCAACCACAATCAAAATCGTAATACACTCTTGACTCATTGCCGATTTGCGTTCATACTGTTTATAGGCACTTGTATGGGGATGCTGTGGCAAGTTTTGAGCGACCAAACACACAGCCCCATCGAGAGCCAATAAATTTTGAACCCGTTTTATTTAGATGTTCCCCACATCTCCTGATGATACAGGATAATTACTGTTTAAACCATTCTGTTGATTAATCGCCTATTTTTTCTTGTTGCCTCCTTAATATATTCTTGACGTTCACGTTAAACATCTACTAATGTGAGCGTTCACATAATTAAAACATATTCCTCATCATTTGTCAAGAAATTGGTTATGATAGAAGATGTTGAACTCAATCCAGAACATGCCGTTTTAGATGTGGGCTTGCTTTATCGTGTTAGGTCAGTACGGAAAGACCGTTCTCGCCTACATAGGGATGATTAATATCTGCCTATCATGGCGCAATGGGCGCTTCAATCAGAAAGATACGCAAGGTTTAGCACAAGCTATCTTTGACCATATCATCTATGACTTGGACAAAAAGCAAATTCTCCGCAACAAACAAATCAAAACCTGTTATGAGGCTGACGAAGCGCTAAGTGACCTCGCCAGTGCCTATGGTATCTCCTCAGCGCATCTGGGGGGGAGAAGTAAATAGGCATGGAGATTTTTTGATATTTTCTTGATGTGTATTCAACCTTTTTTGACCCCCTTTTGATGTCAAATTTTCGATAATAAGGTCATCTATAAATGGTCTGATGGAGGTATTTGTATGACCTTAGAATTAATAGTTGCTGGCATCGTTGCCCTATTGCTATTGGGGTATCTTGCCTATTCACTTGTCTATCCGGAGAGGTTTTAGCGATGACTTGGCAAGATATACTTCAACTCATCCTTTATTTTGGTTTGCTCACCATCACCACACCGATTTTAGGGATGTATATGGCACGGGTATTCATGGGCAAATCTACCCCATTCACGCCAATTTTATCCCCGATTGAACGCGGTGTTTATCGGCTGGCGGGGATAAATCCCACAGAAGAGCAAGATTGGCGCAAATATGCCCTATCGTTGCTGATATTCAACATCATCGGGTTTGTGATGGTATTCGCGTTGCAACTGCTACAAGGCGTTTTGCCCCTCAACCCTGCCAATATCGCCTCGACATCACCGCATTTGGCATTTAACATCGCCACCAGTTTCATGACCAATACCAATTGGCAAGCCTATGGTGGCGAGACAACCATGAGCTACCTCACGCAGATGATGGGATTGGCGGTACAAAATTTTCTGAGCGCATCCACAGGTATCGCGGTGATGGTGGCGTTAGCGCGTGGATTAGCCAATAAATCCTCGAAAATATTGGGCAATTTTTGGTCAGATATGGTCAAAAGTACGTTGTATGTGTTATTGCCCCTCTCGATGGTGCTGGCGGTGATTCTCATCGGTCAGGGTGTAGTGCAAAATTTGAATCCGTATGTCGAAGCGCAAACCCTCTCTGGCGCGACGCAATATCTCCCACAGGG
>JALONZ010000391.1 GCA_025454675.1 Anaerolineae bacterium
TCGGTTTTTCAGCCCCTTTAGTGGGCTTCTAAGTCGAATAGGCGGATGCTTTAGCATCTGCCGAGAATGGATTATCCCTAATGCCAAAGATGTGGGTAAAGCATAGCCATTGTATGGAGAGGGGAAATTTTTGCTCCCTTCCCCTATTTTATGGGGGATGGGGGATGTTTTTAAGATATTTTTCGTTATCCATAACTCACTTTACTTACGGGCGGTGCAATTGGCGAGTTTGACTCGAAAATTATCATAATTACATATTGTGGAATTTCTAAGTACCTATTATCGCACTTTATTGATAATGATTTGACGGCTACTTTGCGCTTTCGTTAAACATAGGCGTTAAAACTTATTTTTATAGTCATCAATAAACAAGAAAACCTGAATTATAGCAAATATGCTCACTATAATTCAGGTTAGCAAATGTCTGCATTTATACCAGTAATGGCAATGGTTTATCTATGGTGAGTAGATTTATCACATATTTACTATACTCAAATTAAGCCCTGCAAAATACACCCTTTGGGGTGTATTTTATGCGAAATTCCGCCAGAAGCACAAAATGGGTTTGTCGGGTACCCATTTTACATGGATGCCATCCCGCCCTAACAATCATGGTGATTGCGGGTCTATATAATACTGGCATGGATTGGTTGGCGCTGGGGTTAAATAATTGCTTGCGAAAAACATGCTGGCTGGCACATTATGAAAATTCGTCCGTACCACGCCATACGTCTCTGGCATTTGATGGATGCCAATCAGATGAAAATCTTCGCTTGCAATGGCGATAATTTGCCCCATGAGGGCATTTTGCTGGTCAAAATCGGCGGTTTGTTGAATCTGTTGATACAAATCCATCACCCGTTTAACCGAAGCGGGTGGTTCCATGGCGAGCGGGTCTTGTGGATTGAGATACCAACGCACCCATAATGTCGCTTGTTGCGACCAGATGGTATCGGTTGGGACATAATAACGGGGTGCTAAAATGGCATCATATCCGCCTTCGCCGTACCACGCGGTCACATCAAAATCGTTATTTTGCCAACGGATTTCGGCATCTGCCCGCGCGACTGTTTCAATTTTCATCTCAATGCCCACAGCCTGCCAATCGGCTTGAATGTGTGACAGATGAATATCATAATTAGAATTTGGCACAGGAACAGCGCTCAGAAACGTCAAGCTGATGCGTTGCCCATCTGAATATAACCGAAAACCGTCCGCATCGCGTTGGGTGTAGCCTGTTTTATCCAGATATTCATTCGCAAGCGCCACATCGTAGGATAAATATTGTGTCGCCATTGCTTCGTTATAAAAAGGTGTGCCTTCAAGTGGCGCGACTTGATACGGACGCACATCAAGCCCAGTTGCTTGGATAATCGCCTCGCGGTTGATGGCATAAGACAACCCAACACGAAAATCTTTATTCTGGAAGAGGTCGCGTTTGATGGGGTCTGCATGGGTGAGGTTGAAGGCTATCGCCATATAATTGGAGTATGAAGTGAATAATTCATACAACCGATAACCACCACTTGCTTGATTTTGGGGTAGCGTGGCTTCGGTGGCGATATTGCGGTCTTGCATATCAATTTTGCCCGCCACAACCAATGGAAAAATATCATCTTTGCTTTCGACAATCTGATACTCGACATAATCAATATAGGGCAATTGATTGAACTCGGTGTCAATTTTCCAATAATAGGGGTTACGCACCGCCCGAACAATGGGTCCAAAATTGCCAGCCTCATCATAAGCATCGGTAACAACCCAAGCGTTAAGCGTGGGTAGCCCTGTCGATAAAAATCCCGCTTTGAATATGAATAAATCCACCCATTTCTCATAGCCTGCCTCACTGACCAGTTGGTCAAGATTGGGGTTATAATCGGGATGAAATTGAGATAAATAATGACGGGGCATATAGGTGATTCTGCCACCGACAATCGAGGCTAACCGTTGTAAAAATAACCCATTGGGCTTATCGAATTGAAAAATGACGGTATAATCATCGGGTGCAGTCACCGAAAGAATATCCCCAACCACCCTTATATCAGGGTGAATGTGACTGATTGCATCATTTTGATAAACCGCTTCGTACCAAAATAAAATATCGGCGCTGGTGAAGGGATGCCCATCTGACCAACGCATCCCCTCGCGTAATTTGACTGTGAATTGGGTTGAATTGGCATTTGCCTCAAACGACTGCGCCACATTTGGGATATAGCGATTCCAATGCACATCCCACCGAAGCAAATTTTCGTAGCCGATGGTGCGGTGAGGCATAACCGTATCCATCCCAACCATCGCCATGTGCCATGTGCCACCATACACACCAATATTTTCCTCTGGTGTGACCAATAACGGGTTACGGGGCAACCGCTCATCCACAGGGGGTAAATCGCCCGTCATAACTTGTTCGGTGAGCATGGGCGCTTCATTATAGAATGAATCTTGAGCGACAATAACATCCAATACCATCAGCAAAAAAACGATAAACATAAAGACGGACTGCATAGTGAAAATACGTGGCTTCATTGATAATATCCTTTTATGAATAAAGTATATATCGAATTATATTTCGTCTGAGGAGATTAAAATACACCCCAGAGGGTGTATTTTTGCGTTATTTTGCAACGAATATTGAAATAATGGGGGGTTTATGAGATGAGGTTATTTTCGATAGCGACCCGAATCGCATCATTGGCATTGGCTACGCCTAATTTTTGATACAAATTACGAAAGTGCATTTTGACGGTGTTGATGCTGATGGTGAGCATATCCGCAATTTTTTGGCGATCGTGTCCTTCTGCCAATAGTGTTAAGATACGCAGTTCCATATTCGTTAGGTCAAATAGAGTAGCGGTGCTATCTGTCGTTGCGGTTGTGCCTGCGATGATGGTGCGAATGAGGGTTATCATATCGGCAAAATCGGTGTCTTTGGTGATATACCCTGATGCGCCAGCGCGTAGCATCTCTTGTTGCATCTCTTCATGGCGGAAAGCAGTGATGGCGATAATGATGATATGGGGTTGTTTGCGATGAATGATTTGAGTCGCTTCAACACCGTTCATCAAGGGCATATTAATGTCCATCAGCACAATTTTGGGTTTCAATTGCTCACATAATTCAATCGCTTGCTTTCCGCTGGTCGCCTCTGCGATAACATCAAAATCACGTTCAAGATTAAGCACAAATTTCATCCCTGCGCGGGATATGGGGTGGTTGTCTGCAATAAGAATCGTCCACTGTGTCACAATACTCACCAATTGGTAATTTTTAACAGATGCGTTAAATGAATTATAACGCCATTTGAGGTGTATATGATTAAAAAAGTTATATCAATGTTTTCGTAAATTTATCCGGTTAGCTAGGGCGTATGTCAGCCACCCGTTAAGCACCGCATTTATTGACTAGCCCACATAAGCAGGCTATCTGAGGGATATTTTTGGTTTTTAACGTGAGTTATGGAGTAACATTCGGTTAGTTCTTTGAAAAAAGGGATTTAACCCCACCCCATGCAATAGCTATGCCTTACCCACATCTTTGGCATTAGGGATAATCCATTCTCGGCAGATGCTAAAGCATCCGCCTATTCGACTTAGAAGCCCACTAAAGGGGCTGA
>JALONZ010000392.1 GCA_025454675.1 Anaerolineae bacterium
CCAATCCCCACGCCGCCAAAACGACTAATGCAGGATAGAGCGGTAAATAATAGCGCATGGACATGACCCACAAATTGCCTACAAATAAAAAGTAAGCAACCACCCATGCCGATAATGCCAAATTGTGATGTGCGCCTGCTTTACCGCGTATTAACCGCCATAACGACCAAATCAGCGATAACCACGCCGTCACACCCAGCGCGACACCCATCCCCCATAACACCATATTCGACAGGGGGAACAAATACCCCGCACGATTCACCCATTGCCAATTCGGTGGCGATTCATATTCCCCCCCCACATAAAATTGGGCTTGCCCCAGTGTCTTGATATACCGTTCAGACGGGATAATGCCAAAAAATCCGGGACCTTCAAACGCATATGGATTGCCAATGCGGAATACGAATATCGAAACGATGCCCGCCAAGACCAAATATAAAAATTGCGTCATGGCAATATTGCTCCGTTCACGCACATTTAGCCGTGAATCGAATGAGGGCAACATACGATAAATCGCCACGACAATAATCACGCCCGCCAGTGGCGCGACATTCACCCGACTGGCAACCGCCGCCCCTAGCCCAATCCCAAAGCCGACATAATCCCACCATTTGCCCGACCCTTGTGTTCGCACGGCAAAATACAACGCCAGCGCCACAAAAAAATTGGTCGTGGCATCAGTTGTGCCAAAATGCGCTTGTTGAATCGAAAAAACAGTGGCGGCATATAAAATAGATGCGAGTAACCCCACCCATTTACCATGTAACCGCAATCCCATCAGGAACACCAGCAGGATGACCAATGTCTCTGCCAGCGCAGATTGCGCCCGCCACACGGCAACAATCCCATCCGACCCCAACCACGCCAGTTCATTTGTTTGGCTATACATCACTTCTGCGCCAAATCGCGCCATAAACAGGGGCAATGTGCCATACACATAAAAACTGCGGTCAATATTTTCAGGATTCAAAAGAGAACACGCCGTATCAAAGAAATCCCCTGCCCCGTTGCTATCGGGATAGCGTTGCAAGCACATTTGTTGGCGTTCATATCGCACTTGGTCATCCGGATGACACGGATTATAGCCTGTGTTATCAGTTGGGCAATTCACATACAGTTGTCTACCCAAAGATGGCGCGATAATCATGGTCAAGTAACGTTCATCAGGATGAAAACGCACAAAATCATCCCAATTATTCGCCATAAACCGCGCATATCCCCCCGCGAGGACGGTCAAAAATAACAACATCGCCACAATCATATCGCTCATCGTAATTCGGATAAGCGGACGGCGGGGTGGCGGGGTTATGTGATTTTCATCTGCATCTACATAATCAGTCACAGGTATATCTCCAATTTTCACGGTATTGCACAAGAGGGGCTGGTGGCAAATTGATAGGCAAAAGCCCTAAAACCTGCCTCTCCCAACGCAGGGACACGATATATCTTAAAATCATCATTTGGCTGATAACTGTCTATCACGGTTGTGCGCCCATTGGGGAACCACAAGCGCAAATTGGCTTCCATTTCTTCATCACGGAAGTTATAAAAGAACAGCAAATCTTTATCCACATCTAAGCGCATCGTCCGATTGGGGCAATAATAACTATCACTCACCACATCAGGCACTTTGAGTACATTCACATCAATGCCGTTATACACATACCAATCAAAATTACCACCTTCTAAGGCGATTGTCCGCGCATCAAACCAATGAGCAAATGAAATGAGGAACGCATTGCCATATGCGCCGTCACTCATCGCAAATCCGCGCAAAATGCGCCCCGCCTCGCTATGTGGCAATGATTGCGGGATATAGGTCTCATAATATCCCTCATAATAAGTTTTGCTATTCAGCGACACCGCGATAGCAACCAGCACAAATAAAACCCCTATCGCAAGGCGCATCCCTATTTTTTTGAATACCCGTTCCGATTGAAGGATGAACAACCCCATCGGCAAGGCGGCGATTAGATAGGCGGGCGGCAATGACCCACTGGTGCGCGTGGCAGACGGATTTTCGAGCGGTTGCGCGATAGATAACGCCGATGGCAATAACATCACAATCACCATCAACGGCACAATCAATAAAATACCCTCTCTGCGGATGAAAACCAACCCTATCCACGCCGCCAACCCCACAATCAAAAATGCCCCTGTGATGGTATCCATCGCGGGGTAATTGGGATAGGCGCTAATCCATGCCACATCACTTTTCCAGTTATACATCAGGAGCGCATTACGGATATTATCGGTCAAAATTGGCACATTTTTATTAAACGCATCAAGTCGCTCGGCGATGGTCGCATTACGCTGGATGATATTACCATTTTCATCAGTCGTTTGGATGACATCATCGCCCAATAACCGCCCTTCGGTACGCATCCAGAACAGTGTTGGGTACTCCACTGAAAAGCGGAATAGGGGGATGAAAATAACGAATGATACCACCACCAACACAGCTAAATGCCCCGCATATAACCGCAATTGACCGCGTTGGCGCACCCGACACCACATCGCCCACCCCACCGCCAACACGATGAATACAGGCATCATCCGCACCGCTTGATAGGTATATAATCCAAACCCCAACACCAAACCCGCCATGAGAAAATCACCACGCCGATTATGACGCAACGCGCGAATCAAAAATCCGAGTAATAAAGTAGCAATGAGCGGTGTGAGGATAATCCGCAACGATAAGCGCGTGATGGCTAAATGCCAATAACTAACTGCAACTAATGCCATCAGGCTCAAACCGACCGCATTACCCAATTTTCGATTCTTTTCGCCGATGATTTCACGTCCCAACCACCAGAAAAATGGTAGTGTGATGAGCGATTCTAAAATGGCGGTCACTTTCAGCAACGTGAAACCCAGTTCCAGCCCAGTGAGTTGCGAGACCACTGCCAAAAGATACATATGAAACGATTCGCGTCCGCCGTTATTGGTGAAAAAAATTGACCTATCGCCGTTCAAAATCTGATTGACATTCAGCAATTTTTCGATATGGTCGCTGGTCATTTCAGGTGGGACACGATACAAGTCATAAAACCGAAATGCAACGCCTATGATGAGAATGCCAAACATGATGAGGACAGACGGGCTAAACCAGCGAATATTTTTGAGCCACGCCACGCTACCCTCATATAATTTGTTGGGAGACCATGATTTAGGCGCAAAAAACATCACACTACAAGCAATCGCAATGAGCCACCCCCAAAATCCGATGGCTGAAAATTGATTTTGCGGGTTGCCAACCCATGCCACGCCACTGAAAAAAATAGCACCCAACCCCGCAAAAATACGAACAGGATGAATCACCCATTCAGTCGCAAATGGCGTTGCCGTTTCTTCTAAGCGTTCTGGATTCGGATTTGTATCATCAGACGGCTTGCGGAATCGCGCAAATGGCTTAAATTGACCATCCGAAAATACAGCGAATAGCCAAAATAAAAATCCTAAAATGAGGAATGGCGCACCTCTATCCAATTGCATGGATTCTGTCCGAATATCGCCATTCACAAGGATGAGACTCCCCCACAAGCCAAACCCATAGGCAAGGACATATAAACCCAGTTTGATGAATTGTCGGCGTGCCTCACG
>JALONZ010000393.1 GCA_025454675.1 Anaerolineae bacterium
GTTCCATCAGCTCATTCACCACAGTAATCATCCGCGCTGAAGCCTGATAATTATTCTGGAACAAAACTGTATTTGCCAGCTCTTCATCAATATTCACTCCACTGGTTGCATCAATCCGCTGCTGATACGCATCGCGTAACTGCATTTGCTGTGTGCGCTCAGAAGCCGCCAAATTGGCACGATTAGAGGCACAAGTATTGGGCTTATTAGAAGAGGTTAAGCCCTACTCGCGTGAATTGTATTCTGAACTTCGCGCCCATGTTTCATTTTGTACGCGCAATGCACATCAATATATTGATAATGGTGGCACCAGTTTGCGTGTGCAACAATCTGATTTTACCCTGCGGTCTATTTGTTATGCGGGACCCGATTTGATTGAAGCCTTATACAAAAAATTTGGGGATGATAAAGGCATCGGTGAAATTCAAAAACGTGCCAAAGAAGAAACCGGTCTCGATTTGCATGATATTCGGGCGGGGTATTTGAACGAGACATTTGAAACCAGTATCGGCATCGAAATGATGTTGCCCATCTACCTTGAATTGTCGGCAGGGGAGGATGGCATCACCTTCACATTGCCCGATGGTGAAAATTTGATAGATTATACCCTCGATTCTTTCCGCATTACCGTGACCAAATTCGGCGCGATTTCGGTTGATTTTCAATTCAATTTGGGGACGATTCCTGAAGAGGGTGTTACTGTCTCACATTTGCGCGTATTTGAAGCGATGATGGGCGGGCATATGGGGGTGTTTGAATCGATTTGGAATGATTACCCGATGAGCGAGGAAGAATTTGAGTTTGTCAGCCCAGAAGCCATTAATTTTGTGGCGACATTCCGCAAATTTAGCCAATGGGTTCAATTAGCCAAGAAACATTTTCCAAATGGTGCGGAACATACCGCTAAACTGAGAGAAATTGAAAATGAGATTCTTGTCCGTTGGGAAGAAGAGTTCAATCAATTTGGTGATATGCTCAAAGACCCCTCACGGAGCATTTTATATGATGAGGATGAAGCCCAACTCAGTGGTCTGCAAACGGTTTATCAAGATACGCGCCAAGCCTTTGCGGATTGGGAATGGCTTCAATCGGATTTGGATACGGATGATGCGACCGATAAACAATTGAAAGACCAAGCACGTCGCCTATTCCCCGCAGGACGACTTTATTTTTATTTGAGTGGCATCGGTGAAGAAATTATCAAACGTTTCCAACGCCTATTGGTCAATTTAGCAGAAGGGTATGAGGCAGAAGCGAAAGCGAATAAGTCATCATATCGGTATCGTAAAGATGATATTCGTGGGCAATTCTGGTTTGAACGCGAATATGGCTGGCAAACAGTCAATTTGGTCAATCAATTGGTCTTGCGCCATGCTGACGGGACGATTTACCAACCGATGACACCCATTGAAATACAAAAACAACTGGTCGAACACCCCGATTTTAAGGGTTTCCAAGTGACTAGCCGTGAAGCGCGTGCTGGTATAGATGATTGGTATTTTGCGACTCAGCTTGATATATCTAAAACGAATTTGGCAACCATTCGCTCACATACCACCGATGTTTTTTATGCTGAACAAAACCGTGTATTCATCTATATGCCTGATGACCCGCAATTCATCACCGAGCAATATGTTGATACTGCCAATTGGGCAGGGAATCTGGCGGTTGTGTTGATTGCTACCCAGATTTTCTGTAAAGAATTGATTGAAGATGTTGAATCGCAACTGAATAATTATGAAAATGGCTCAATGGCAGAAGATGAATTGCGCGTATTGCGCGGAAAAATTCAAATCACGAATCGTCGCATCGAGCAAGTGATGGATTTGGTGCGCGGGTTTGCCATGACCAAATATGTTGACCACAGCGAATTGCTCCGTGCCATTGTGAAATCCAGCCGAGTTGACTTTTTGGCGGGGATTTTGCAAGACCATGCCACCACACTCAATCGCTATTATGGATATATGGGGGATTTATTGGCGGGTCATGTCCGATATGGGGATGCTTAGGTGAGGTGAAGCGATGGAACGTGAGATAATCATTCAAAAATTTTGTGATAGTGTCAATGATGGTTTGGGGCGCGGTGAAAACCGCGCCTCATCAGCCTATGAAGCACTTTTGCCAGAAATGGGTGATGATAAGGATTTAATTGAATTATTAGATGAACTCAAAGAAAATTTTGAGTTGGCATACCAACCCCAACATTTTTTTGATGAGCCTGTATTAGATGTTGGCATTCAACTTGACCAATGTTATGAACTACTAAGCCATATTTTAGGCGCAGATGTATTAGACCCCAAATCGGCATTTGAACGCTGGCTAACTCAACAAAAATTAGGCGAAAAACCCGCTACATTTTTGCTTATGGGACGTTTTTTTACCGTGTCTGGTGTGCAACAATATACACCAACTGGCGAATTAGCTCATTTTCAATATGACCCATTAACCGTCACATCGGGCGTGGTATCGGTTTGTGCGGGTGATTATATGTCTTTGGGGGATGGGCGTGGTATGGGGACAATTGGGCAAGCCGCCGCTAGGGTAGGGATGCGTGGCATGGGACATGGCAAATTGGTTGTTCAGGCATATGAACAATATATGCACCACATCGCACACAATTTGGGCGAAAAAATGATATTTATGGTTCTGGAATCTGAACCCCGTGCCACACAATTTTGGTCGAGTCGGGGGTATCGGTGGGTGGTGGATTCGGTCTATATCCAACCACCGATTGATTATGACGAGACCACCGGTGAGCCGTTATACGAACCCGTTGAGGGTGAATTTTTGATGGTTAAGGTGTTA
Organism: Anaerolineae bacterium; assembly: GCA_025454675.1. Classification (GTDB taxonomy): domain Bacteria; phylum Chloroflexota; class Anaerolineae; order Aggregatilineales; family Phototrophicaceae. The sequence continues at coordinate 2,806 of JALONZ010000393.1, forward strand.
GATGACCCCACAGCAACCCAGTTAAATCGTGGCGCATTTGCCCAAATTTTGCAGGTGATGTATAGCAATTGGTATTTACCCGATTATATTCCACAAGAGGCACAAGAACGGGTTAAAAAACAAGTGTTGGGTGATTTTTATACACAGTGCATGAATTCTTTACCCGCAGGTGATGCGCCTGTGCCATTGGGTATTCCGCCACAAAATGCGCCAACAGGGAGTTAATTTGATGTCGTCTGATGATTTTGTGAATCTTATAAATCAATATCTACCCGCTTTTCCCCCAGATGATGTGTTGAATAAGGGGAATCCCGCGCAAGTTGATTTATTTCGGCAAGCCTATGACCCGCAAACATTTTATCATCAAGTGGTCACAGCCGCCGATGAAAAATTATGGCAGTCGTATGAATTATTGCGGAATACATTTTCGCGTGATGTCCTCGTGCCAAAATCCGATTATGTAGGTTGGTATAAACATCGAGACCCGAATGAATCTCATTTAGGCGTTTTGATGGGGCGTTATTGGCGTGTAGGTGGGTTGCAACAATATGATAAAATGGGGCAATTACAAAAATTTTCGATTGACCCACTCACTGCCACAGATAGTATCGCCGCCGTCAGTAACGGGAGTTGCATCAGCCTTGAGGATGTCGGTTATCCGGGGTTGTGCATTGGCGCGATTGGTTATTTGGCAACACGCCCCGCCTTACGTAAAAAAAAGCATGGTATTTTATTATATCAAGCTGTTGAAGCCGAAATTCAACGCATGGCAACCGAGCACGGTTGGCAATTG
>JALONZ010000394.1 GCA_025454675.1 Anaerolineae bacterium
TACCGTTGATTGCTTTGTTAATCTTTTCATGTGCCTACTATAGCACCTCTTCCTTTGCCCTGTCAACTCCCGTTTCTGTCTACGTTTCTGTTGGAGTTTTTCCATGAGCGTGCGTTAATATACCAACCATCTACCCAACCGTCAAGGGCAATTTTGACCAATTTCTGACCAAATTCTATTCAATTGCCATCACTAATTCCGAATCATCCGGTTTTAGGGCTATTGGCTCAGATTTTTCCTGCATAACGCCCCTATCACCTAAAATATCCTTCACATAAACCTCTTGGATAATCACCATCACAATCACCAACAACGGACCCGTCAAGACGATACCCAATACACCAAAAAAACCTGCGGCGATGATTTGTCCCAATAAAAATAACACGGGTGGAATATCTACCGCGCCCGATGTCAAAATCGGCGCGATGATTTGCCCTTGTATGAACGACACCCCATATATCACAATCACAATCAACACCAATCTATCTGGTGCTTGAACAGAGGCGACCAATACAGCGACCAACACCGCTAATAATTGACCAAAGTTAGGGACAAGCGAAAAAATTGCCGCCAAAATTGCCAATGCAACCGCTTGGTCAATCTGTAAGATGGCTAAACCCAGATATGTACCCGCAAAAGTAATCGCCATACCAATAAATTGCGACACAATCCAGCGACGCAACAAATAATCTATCCGTTTGAGGATATATTCCACGCGGTCACGATACCACAACGGGAAAATTTTGATGAATCCCTTTGTGTATTTATCTGGCTCGGCTAAAAAGAACATTGTTAAAAAAATGACAATCAGAAATGTGAGCAAGGTGTTGGCTAATCCAGTGATGAATGGGAGTACCGTGCCACCCAACTGCCCCACCGCATTAAAGGCTTGTTCGGCTAAACTACGTATCGTTTCGGCATCAATCTGAAACGCCTGCGTATCAAAATTAACCACCGACACCTCATATGTGAATGGATTCACGCGCAAATTGTTAAGTGCCAAGTTGGTGGATTCTGGAAGTGTGTTCACGCGCGGCAGGCTCACCAGAAATGGATAGCTCTCTTGTAATTCACCACTGTTCCAATATTCCACAATTTGGTCAATACCTTGCGCGATACTATCACCCAAACGCACAAATTGGTCTACAAAAGTGGGCAATAGCGATGATGAAATCAGATATATCAAAACCACACCCGCCACCAAACTGGCAAAAATGGCGGGTGTCCGCCCCACCTTATACCGCGCCAAAAAACGCACAGGCATCGAGACGAGGATAACAAGGATGATTGCGCCCAGCCCGTAAAGCAAGATGTTGCGGATATTCCACAACAAAACGCCCACCAAAGATATGGCTAGGGCAATCCAAATCCAGCGTGAACTATTAAAATTAGGTATGGTTGATTTCGTCATTGATTTTTATCGCACACCAATAGGATGACAGACTTATTTATTATCAGATGCTGGCGGCGGTTGCGATGCCTTGAGAATAGCTTGCCGTTCTGGGCTATTTTCATCATCCTCATCCGTTGTCGGTGCTGATACTGGTGGCGGTGGCGCAACCGGTTTTTGTTCTGGCATGGCTTTGGATGTCGGCGCACCACCTTGCGAATTGAGCGCAATAATCGGGTCTTCGGCATAAGCGATGCCCAATTGCTTTTTCACCACATGGTCTAATTTACGCCGTACTTCGTTTTGCTTTTGCACGACATTGATATTATCTTGGTTAAATGTGACCGATATTTTTATCACAGCACGTCCGCGCCGTTCATCCACATCCACATCCAATGATTTTATGCCACCGATTTCATGAATGGCTTTATGAATTTGCGCTTGGGCAATATCGGGGCTAATGCCTGTGACTTTTCCACCTAAGCGCGATATTAAGCCCTCAACACCTTTTTCTTCCTGTTGACCACTCAGGATTCGATAAGCATAAAATCCAAAACCACCATATAGGGCAACCAAAAATAACACCCGCAACACAGCAGAGATATTATTCACAAACTCCCGAATCGTATCTGGGCTGAGCAGAAAGATGGTTAAAACAGCAATGCCCAACAGCATCAAAACTAAAAAGAAAATCCGTCTGACATTATCCCAAAAATCGCGTATCCGGCTTATCATGTTGTTATCCTTTATAGCGAACAATCATCACGGTCATATCATCAAATGGCGGAATGCCCGCGCAGAACTTCTGAACATCTTCTACGATACGATTCATAATAAGTTGCGCGGGTTGTTGCGAATTATCTAAAATGACTTGTTTTAGGCGGTCTACACCATATTGTTCGCCATTGGCATTTTCGGCTTCGGTGAGTCCATCGGTATAATAAACGACCATATCCCCCCCTTGCAATTGAATGGCGTGTTCTTGAACCGGGTTATCCACTTCCCAACCCAATGCCCGCCCACCAATCGGCAACATGGTGATGGCATGTGAGGCGCGATGATAAATCAGCGGTGGGTTATGACCCGCGTTCACATGCACACTACGCCCATCACGGAAAAAGACGCTGTGATATACCGTGACGAACATGCCACTTTGCACATCTTCTACGATGAGGTCGTTGGTGCGGCGCACCGTTTCACGCGGGGATAAGCCCGCATACGCATTGGCGCGAATCATGGTGCGCGATACTGCCATCAATAACGCCGCCCCTGCCCCTTTATCGGATACATCGGCGATGACAACACCAAATTTATCATCCGCCAATTTGAACGCATCATAAAAATCACCAGCCATCTCGCGGGCGGCTTCCCAATAGGGGACAATTTCATAACCGCCAACATTTGGCATGGTTTGGGGCAATAAGGCTTCTTGAATTTCGCTCGCCATTTGTAATTCGCGTTCCATCCGCCCTTTTTCCACCGCAACGGTATAGAGTCGCGCATTTTCCAATGCGACAGCGGCTTGTCCCGCCACCGCGCTGAGGAGGTCGGAATCGGCTTGGGTAAAATTGCCCGATTTCATGGATGTATCTACATATAAAATGCCCATCAACCGATTTTTGACAATCATCGGCGCACACAAAATGGCACGTAGCCCGCGCATGATGATGCTTTGCCCTGCCTGAAAACGGGTATCGAATTGGGCGTTATTGGTGAGCAATACTTTGCGCGAACTCACTACCTCACGCACGATAGTGGTGCTATAACCTTCTTGATTCAGGGTATCTTCATCCACACCCTTCACGACCAACGTGCGTAACTCGCCCACCTCATCGCTCATCATCAGAAAACCGCGTTGGGCTTTGGTGATTTGCATCACCGAGTCCATCACATTATTCAATGCCACTTCAAAGTCAAGGGATGAAATCATTTGACCTGTAATATCATACAAAACTTGTAGATGCTCAGGAGTCAGTTTTGGTTTTTCAGACATGAGGCAACCTTTTATAAGTGAGTCAAAATTGATTATATGACTAATTATAACGCCAAGTGGTGATTTGGGCTAGACATTCGCCAAAAACATATGGAACAAAACAATGCCTATTGTCGTCTATGCGATTGTCACTTGTTTAAGTATGAAGGAGTAAACACATGAAATTGGTAACATCTCTAATTTTAATCGGCTTATTTGTTTTAGGATTTGGGG
>JALONZ010000013.1 GCA_025454675.1 Anaerolineae bacterium
TCCAATAATGCCATCAATTTGCAGGCTCGATGCACCCGGAAAATGCAAGAACGACAGATTCTTATTTTTATCGAGGCGGATGATGTTAGAGGGGCTATTTTCAATCAGCATGCGGTTATCTGCTTCTGATGCACGCAGAGATTTTTCGGCATAATAGCGTTCTAAAACGGTACTCACCCATTTGCCCATCAACACAAAAAAATCTTTGTCTTCATTGAAAAATGGAATGGCGCGTTTCGTTGGGCTTGAAAAATTAAGTGTTCCAAATCGTTTGCCTGCAACCACCAAAGGCACACCAATATATGATTCTAAACCAAACGCGGCATATGAGGGATGCTGGTAATAGGCAGATTCTTTCATGTATTGGATATTGACCAAATCATTGGCTTGATAGGTCAGGTCACAATATGTTTTCTTAAATTCAAATTCTTGCCCCGATTTAAGCGTATCATCTGCTGTATAGGCATATAATACGGTGTATCTATCACCTTCGATTTGGCTAATAATCCCAATGTCCATACCTAAAAATTCAGCACCAACCTTCAGTGCTTGTTGGAGTTGCAAATCAATACTCTGAAAGGGTTGTGCCATCACATCATAAAGCGCACGCAACCGTTTTTCTTGTTCGATGCGTTGATGGTTGCGTTCATCCAGTTGCTTGCTCATCAAATTAAAGCCAGCCGTTGCTCGACCGAGTTCGTCATCGCGCAACACCGGAATTTGATACCCCAAATTACCCTTTTCGATTTCCTGTTGCCCTGCTTGCAAATTAGTCAATGGCTTAAAAACCAAATCGTTTGAAAAGCGCACAAAGCCATACATCGAAAACAGGGTAGAAAATACCAAGAATCCACTCAATAACAATAAGGCATTACGACTGGTAGCAAAGGCTTCGGATTGTGAAATCTCGACAAAAATAATAACATCGGTGCCATGAATAACTTTTCGTACCCCCAAAACAGATTCACCCCTAAAATTGGTGTATTCTTCACCAATCACAATTGTGTTCTCTATTTCAACTTCCAGTAAATTGCCAATGTAATCTTGGTCTTCAGCCTCAATCAGTTCGGGTCTGCCCTCTAATGTGGTGCGATTGAGAACAACCGAAAAATCGGTGTGTGCGATGACCTGTCCTTCGGCTTCTGCCAAATACGCATTCCCTGTTTCGCCAAATTTTAGGTCGCCGATGAGGTCGCTGACCACTTGTGCATTAATCCGAAATGCCATAATCCCACCGACACGGTTGGGGCTGGAGATGACGAGATAGGGATTTCCTTCAGCATCTAATTCTAATTCTCCCAAGAAAAATTGCCCCTGAGCTAATCCGCGTGTGGCTTCAAGCCAATCTTCTTCAGATTCTACAGATGCTTCGTCATCGTCCTCTTGACCGCTCACGCGTGAAATTAAGACGGGTTCATCACGCGCCACATCAAATAAAACGTTTCCATCTTCATCTATAACCACAATTTCATCAACATTGCGCCCCAGTAACAACATAAGCGACAGAAGTCGCCCATAATTATCTTCATCTAAAACAGTTTGTAAGAAATTGAGAAGCGATTGACTTTTCTGAACTTGGTCAATAAAGGTACGGATTTGATAACTGGTGGCTTTTGCAGATTCTTCTTGTCGGGCAAGCCATGAATCGCGTTCTATGCGGTTGATAAATAGCGAAATACTCACAATTATCACGGCAAATGTGATGAACGCAGAACTTGTAAATGTCACCAAAACCCGTGTTCGTAACGATAATGTCCGTTTTTTGACAGATGAATCCATAACAAACCTATGATAATATTCAATAATCTCAATCATAGAACTTTTTTGCCAGTATTACCACTGTGTATGTGGATAAATAGATACTAGCCCGTACTTTTAGCCATGTGGACTAGCCATGTGGCTAGTCTTGGCTGATAACAAGATTTTAGCCACATCAATGACTGTTCTATCACCTACTTTAGATTATACTTAATTCAGAAATTTACGCGCCTTTTGGTTATTACAAAATGTTATTTGGCTAATGATGATAGATACTCCAAAGCATATTCGGCTATTGATTATAGAAGATACACCCGCAGACCAACTTAGCATTTTAGATGCTATCAAAAAAGCCGACATTCATTATGATTTTATCATGGCGGTGTCGGTTAAGGAAGCAAAATCGCGGTTAGAGAACAATCATTTTGATTTGATATTGTCTGAATATCAATTGCATGATGGTATTGTTTTAGATTTGCTACCACAAGCAAACACAATTCCTATCATCGTCGTGACCCGTTTTAGTAATGAAGCGGTGGCATTGCGTACCATGAAGGCGGGGGTATACGATTATCTGATTAAAGATAGCACCATGCGCTACTTAACTGTTTTGCCGATGATGATACAATCGGTATTGAGGCGCAAAAAGCTAGAAATTGAAGAACATGACCAGCGTCTATTTGCCGAGACACTGCGCGATACGGCATCTGCATTGAATAGCACGCTTGAACTTGGCGAGATATTGCGACGCATCTTAGAGAATGTCAAACGGATTATCCCTCACGATTCATCCAGTATTATGTTGGTGCATAATCGTGTTGCACAGGTGGCTTTATGTAGTGGCTGGGATGATAATTTTATCCCCATGATTATGGCGACACAATTTTTTATAGATGAAGTTGACCATTTTCGTGTGATGTATACCACACGCGGATTTTGTACGATTCCGAATGTGGATAATTCCGCCAGTTGGTTAGATGTGGACGGGATGACTAACCCGCATTCTTATTTGGGTGCGCCCATTTGTATCAATGATGAGGTGATTGGATTTTTGAATTTAGATAGTCATACCATCAATCACTTTACACCTGTTCATGCAGAACGATTACGGGCATTTGTTGACCAAGCCGCAATTGCATTACAGAATGCGCGGTTGTTTCAGAAGGCACAAGAATTTGCGACCATTGAAGAACGCCAACGCCTTGCGCGTGATTTGCATGATTCAGTCACACAAACATTATTTGCCATTGCCATGACGACCCAAGCCATCGTTAAACAATGGAAACATAACCCAACCGCAGTGGGTGATTCATTAGAAGAACTACAAGACCTTTCACAAGGTGCATTGGCAGAGGTTCGCACATTGTTATTGGAATTGCGCCCCAGTGCCGTATTAGAAGCTGATTTGGGCGATTTAATCCGCCAGTTATGTGTGACGACCAAAGGGCGGTCCCGATTACGGGTTAATTTTCATGCGCGTGGCAAAGCCAATACCCCCCCAGAAACGCATGTCGCGCTTTTTCGGATTGCACAAGAGGCATTAAACAATATCATCAAACATGCCCGTGCCACACAAGCCGATATTTATTTGACACGCCAATTGGGGCGGGTGGAATTGACGATTCAAGATGATGGCATCGGATTTAATACCCAACATGTGCCGCCCAGTCATTTGGGCTTAAGAATTATGCAAGAACGCGCTCATGATGCCAGCATTTCACTTTCTATCACCAGCACCCCAAAAAATGGGACAAAAATTATCGCATTATGGATACAGAAGGACTCATAATTTATGGCAGACAGAAAAATTATCCGTGTACTTATTGTGGATGACCACGAAATGGTCAGACGCGGTTTGAGCCTGTTCTTACGCAGTTTTGATGATTTGATGTTGGTTGGCGAGGCATCAAATGGCGAAGAAGCAGTTAAGATGTGTGAAGATACAAAACCCGATGTGGTGTTGATGGATATTGTCATGCCCGGTGTCAGTGGCATCGAGGCAACACGCATCATCCGCGAAAAATTTCCACATATTCAAATTGTGGCGCTCACCAGTTCCAGCGATACCAGTAGTGTGACTGCCGCCATTCAAGCAGGCGCAACCAGCTATCTGCTAAAAAATATTTCTGATGACCAATTGGCAAATGCCATTCGCGCCGCCAAGCAAGGACAGCGTGTTTTATCCCCAGAAGCAACGCAAGCCCTAATTAATGCCGCCATTCGCCCATCAGAGACCAAATATCGCCTGACGGAACGTGAAATAGAAGTATTGACACTGATGGTACAAGGCTTAAATAACCCCGAAATTGCCGAAAAGTTATATGTGAGTCGGTCTACTGTCAAATACCATATCAGCAGTATTTTATCCAAACTGAATGTGACCAACCGGTCAGAGGCAATTGCATTGGCACTTAAACATGATTTGGTTTAATCACATTTGGGTAATTTTCCCCAAAAATCCGTTCCGCCTGAGATAGGATGCAATTCACCATATCTTGTAGGGGTGTCGTTTTTCCTTTGGTGATGGCTTGTTGCAGGGGGCTGATGCCAATCGCATCGCAGACCAGTTTATTTAGGCGGTTAAGTTCATTGATGTCTGTATTTTGGGGTGTTGCATTGGCTTCGATGATGCCTATATATTCACCAGCTCGTACAAATTCGCGGTCATGGATAGCAAGGTCTGCCATGCCATAAAACCCGTGAATCATGCCTTTTATATTTTGGATATAATCACTGACACATAACCATTCATATAAGGTACTGCGTGCGCCACCCCAATCGGATAATAAAATTTGAACTTGAGCATATGCTCCCAAACGACTTGCCAAAGAGTTGAGCGTACCTAATTCACGCGCTCCATCAATTGCTTTTTCAAAATAAATTCCACTGGCTTGATATTGCTGTTTTTGTGCCAAACTAAAAGCCAAATTGCCATATAAAATCATCAGACGGCGTGCATCTCCAAGTCGCTCATAAATTGTCATGAGTTGGTGCGCCAATTCGATGGCTTCATCTAGGTTGCCCTGAAAAGATGCGGCAATTTGGCGGATAGATAAACACTTGCTCAACCCAAATTCATCTTTTAGATTATCAAAAATGCCATGCGCGATATCGGTATGATGCGAACATAGCTCAAATTCACCTTGATATAAGGCGATATCTGCCAAACCGCTATGAATATTGGCGGTGAATAGGGGATTATCAACACCGTCATTCATTTGCAATGCCTCAAGATAAAGTATTTTTGCGTTGTCAAAATTGTGTAATTCAAAATAGATGATGGCTAATTCAACAAGTATGATGATTCTTTGTTGTTCTGAGGCGTGGTTGTTGGCTAAGAGTGGTTGTAATAAGCCAACCCCCTCCCGAAACTCGCCGCTCATGCGATGAATGCGTGCCAATCCGATACAAGCATTGATTTGCAACTCGTATAAATTTAATCGAGTCGCTTGTTCATAGCCGGTTTGATAGTATTGGTGAGCGAGGGGATAATCCCCTTTGAACTCATATGTTTTTCCCAGATAAAAATATAATTGGCTTAACTCTTGCACGAACTCTGGTTTATCGCTGATGGCATTGATAGCCGATTCAATATGGGGTGTCGTCTCTAATAACATACCCGTCCTAAATAATTCGGATATGTTTGCCAGCAAAACCTCAATTGCTTTTCTAATTTCGCCCCCTTCAAGCCAATGATAAGTTAGGCATAAGGCATATTCAATCTGATTGGCGTAATTTTTGCTGATAGCGGTGGCAATTTGATGGTTTAGTTGAATATACTCTTCTTGAGGGATTGTTTTAATAAGACCCTCGCGTAATTTATCATGCGAGAAGTACCATCTGCCTTCTACAAAACGAAAAATATCGGCATCCACGCATTTTAGTAAAAAATTATTATCCTCAAATTTCCCTAAGATGGTTGTCAGTAAATCAAAATGAATCTCTTTGCCAATAATCGCGGCATATTTAAGGAGTGATTGATGTTTGGATGATAGCCGTTGTAAGCGCCGTTGGACAATATCTTTCATCCCGTGTGAAAAAATGCTTGGTGGTAAGGTGATTTGACCGATATCATCCAATTTGCCAGCTTTCATTGCCAATGAGCGCAATGTTTCGATGACAAAAAAGGCGTTCCCCTCGGTATGGGTATATAAAAATTCCGCAATTCCCTGTCGCTTGCCTGCCTCGCCGATGATGGATACTGCCAACTCTTTAACAGCTTGTTGCGAAAATCGGCGCAGTTCCAAAAGGGTCATTTCGGAGACTTTGCCATAAAAATAAGTATCTTCATCATTCCGATATGTGCCGATAACCAATAACGGCAAATCGGATATTTTTTTGCAAACGGCTTTTAGTGGGTATAAACTCTCTTGCACCCATTGCAAATCATCTATGAGCAAAACAACAGGCGTTGTTTGATTCTTAAATAATTTGATGAGGATGGTGGCAAGGTGTTGCAAATAATCACGCGATTCATTTTTAGGGCTTGTCTTGCCCAAAAATTGCTGAATAAATAGGGCATCCGATTCATCAAGGGGCGTAAATAAAGATAAATGCTGTATGACAGTTTTCCAAAGTTGATAGGGGCGGGGCGATTCTTGGGCATATTGTTCTCGAATAACGATTGCCCCCGTCACCAATGCCCGAACTCGCATTTCTTCTAATAAGCGTGATTTGCCCACGCCACTTTCGCCTCCAATCAGCCACGCAGACCCAATCCCGTCCAAAACATTTTGTAATCCTTTGGCAAGGGTGATGAGTTCGGCTTCTCGGCTGACAAATTTAGGCGATTTCAATACACTCTCGCGCAACGAATCATCTTCAACAATCGGGGTGGGTAAAAATTCACCGAGTGCCTGAATCACCATGCTGGCGTTGTTATAACGGTCTTCTGGTGCTTTAGCCAATAAGCGCAAAATAATTTTTTTGAGCGCCTCTGGGATAGATAATTTCTCTGCATCTGGCGCGAGATACAAAATATCCGTGATGAGACGGGCGGTTTGTGTGGCTGTGAAAGGATGCACACCCGCAAATAATTCATATGCGACAACCCCAAATGAATATAAATCACTTTGCACATCCACTTGTCGTCCGCGAAGGGCTTCGGGTGACATATATGCCAGTGTGCCAGACCGTTGTTGGCGATGCTCCATTTTGATAGCTAACCCAAAATCCATAACTTGCAAGCCGATTTTTTCATCTATCAAAATGTTGCTTGGTTTAATATCTCGATGCAAAATGCCATGCCGATGCAAATAGACAATGGCTTGTAGGGTTTGCATGAGCAACCTAATTTTGTCGTGGAATGTTGCGTTTTGTGCCAATTCGATGATGGTTTGGGGCTTATCCAATAATCGCATGGTGTAATAGGTGCGCCCATCGCCATCAAAGCCAAAATCGAGGACTTTGACGATATGAGGATGATGTAAGGATGCCATCACCTGAAATTCGCGTGCCAACACTTCCCGATTGAGGTCTAATGTATCATTGGGTGTGACAGGAATCCGCATATTCTTTACACGCTTAAGCGCCACTTGCTGATTTAGCAATTTATCTTCGGCTTCATAAACACTCCCCATTCCGCCTTCACCTAATTTTTTGACCAATTGGTAGCGATGTCCAATCAAAAAATGGTCTGTTCCTGATGAGGTTATTTTGGGCATGGCAAATTCCTCAATCGTTTTAGTAAATCGTTTCCAGTTCATTTTACATTATAACGCGCATTATATAACAAATAATTATCGTCAATAAATATTGACAAAAGTTTGAAGGGCGGTGGTTATTCGTCAAGCGCAAATCGCAAATCATGTTACAATCGAAAAGTCTGTTGCTTACATCATTAAGGAAGAAAAGATGAAGAGAATTGTTATTTTATGTTTGATATTACTTAGCTTGGGGTTTATACCTAAGCCCGTACATGCACAGCCAATATCACCATTCGACATAGGACAAGCCCGCTTGAATGGGCTAACTTTGTTGGAAGGTACACGGTATGTTTTTATTTTACCATATAATAATGCCGATGCGCTTTATGATTTAACTGTTCAGTTGGACTTACCCAATGGGGCGCAATTGGTGAATGCCCAGCAAACGGATAAAGTTTTTTTCAATGGCATTACCGAAGATGAGCGTGGGGTACATCTGTTTTGGCGTGCGCCAGAAATTTTTAGTGGCGATTTATTTGCCCCTTTTGCCTTTACATTGGCACAACCGATTGATGCGTTTGTGACAGCTACAGCCACATGGCACGACTCGCTCAATCAGTCGCAATCAGTGCAAATTGTTGTCTCTCCCAATACCCTGAATGCTGTTGGGCAGGGCGGGGCGCTCAATTCTGAAGGGGTTATCCCTGCGGGACAATTTACATTTATTGGTGATACAGGGGTTGTCATTTATAGTGGTCAAGAGATTCCCTCCAGCGCGATTACCGTGCGTGAAGCCACCCCAAACGAAGACCCCCCCGCCGAACTTGGTGATTTTTGGTGGTGTTCGGGCTTAGAATTGCAAGGTGTTAGTGGGGTTACAGTTTATGTCCCCCTCCGCAAACCCCTGCCACCCCTTATGCCGTTGACGCTGTTCGCGCAAGTGAATGGTCAATGGCAAGTGACCGATATTATGGGTTATGTGAGTGCTGATGGGTTATACGCCGTGTATGACCATCCGGGTGGTATTATCTTCACGGGGACAGAAGCCGAAAATAACCCAACCGAAGCCCCTCCTGCGCCCCCACCACCACCCGATAGTGATGGCGATGGCTTTACTGATGATGTGGATTCATGCCCAACATCAGGCAATGCTGGTTTTGGTGTGGATGGCGTGGGATGCCCATTGCCACCACCCGATAGCGATGGCGATGGGTTTGCCGACCCGAATGATGCTTGCCCAAATGCGGGGGATGCTGGTTTTGGCTTAGGTGGGGATGGCTGTCCATTATCACCGCCACCGCCCCCACTGGATAGTGATGGTGACGGTCGTCCTGATGATGCCGACTCATGTCCAAATGCGGGAGATGCTGGTTTTGGGATAGATGGCGATGGCTGTCCAAACTCGCCACCACCTGATAGCGATGGTGATGGTATCCCCGATTTTAGCGATATTTGCCCAACACAAGGTGATTTGGGACTCGGTTTGAATCCGGATGGTTGTCCGATATTACCCCCGCTCGATACAGATGGAGATGGCGTTGCAGACCTAAATGATACTTGCCCTAATCAGGGTGATATTGGGTTTGGCATTAGCCCAGATGGTTGCCCCTTATTGCCTACATTCACACCAACATCCGAAGTTCCAGCGCCAACCGAGCCACCAACGGCTACATTTACGCCAACAACCCCGCCTCTGCCAACACCGAACCCGCCACAACTGCTCAGATTTAATTTTGCCCAGTTTACGGTTATCTTTGGGACAACTGCCCAAGCCCAAGTGGAAATTACCGAGCCATTCCCCGCCGATGTGCGTTTGAGTGTACAGCCGCTGGCTGGTGCAAGTAGCATCCCATTCAGCGCACCAAGCGAGGTGGTGATTCCGCAAGGTGCGACATCCGTTAGCTTTGGTGTGTCGGCGAATGAAAATCGGAATGGGTTCATCACCCTGCAAATTAGCCCTGTAGATAATCCGAGTTCAGTGTTGATTGCCAATGTATTGGTACAACCGCTTGAATTGCGCGGTGTGACAGTGAATAGCCTTCCCATATTGCCTGCCCAATCCATAACAGGCACCGTATCCATGAGCAATCCCGCTGAATTTGATATTGCGATTCAATTGGTGAGCAATAGCCCCGATGTGTTGGTATCGCCTGTGGTGATGCCTGCGGGTGCGACCAGTGTTGATTTTAATATCACCCCCACCGCGCAATTCAGCACCACACAAGCCCAAATCACCGCAAGTTTTGGCGATACCGCCATTTTTGGCACAAAATCGGCTAATAGCCCTGTGTTGGGTCTGCAATCACAAGTGAATTATCAAGTGGTGTTGCCTGCTACCATCAGCACACCGGGCGATTATCAGGGTGAAATTGTTGTAGATTCTATTTTGCCCACAACAACGCGCTTTATCCTTGTTACCGATAGAAGCGATGTTATCGTCCCTTCCGAAGTGGTATTGCCCGCTTCTACACAGCGTGTTCCATTTATATTCACGGTGGTGGATGGTGGCGTATTTAATGAAGATGTTGCCATTCGTGCCATAGAGACCATCACCAGTAGCACCGCAACAGGCATATTCAAACTGCATACCTTACGCATTCAATCGGTGGCATTTGCCGAACCGACCATCACCGCGGGACTCACATCGGTTGTGCGCGTGACGCTGAACGCCCCCGTCCCCAGTGGCATAGCCGAAGTGACCATCAGCCTGAATAATGCGGATGTCGTCCCGAATTTAACCCCTGTGGATGTGAACGCAGGTTTGTATACATTGCAAATTCCGCAAGGCGCATCTACCGCCCAATTTGATGTGACCGCATCGGCAACCTTGAGTGATGATGCGCCTGTCACTCTGCAAGCGATTTTCCCTGCTGATGTATCTGTCACTACTACCGCCCAAGCCTTAGCGGGGGTGCGGATTGTCTCATTCGATTTCGGCACAACCCCCATTTCGCCGAATAGCCTTGCGATTGGGACAGTTCGTTTGAATATTCCCGCCCCAACACGCACCGAAATTCGGTTTGCGCCCGCCGATTCTGGCGCATTTTTCTTCACTCTGCCTCAATTGATATTTGTGGAGACCGGGCAAACATCGGTGACTGTTGCGATTCAAACCCCATTACGGACACCCACAGCGCGGGTTGGCATCATTGCCCATTTTGCCTCACAAACCCCCGCGCAAGGTGTGACCGGTTTCTTTACGGTTGCTGATATACAGATAACAGGGATTGAATTGTCATCGCCGACAATATCGGTTGGGCAAACGGTCAATCTGATAGCGCGTTTTAGCCAACCGTTGCCATCTCGTGGGTTTATCTCTGTGCAGTTTTTGGATGCTTTTGGACAAACAACTTCTTTAATATCACGGACGGGTGGTTCTGCGGAGGCAGGTGCGACCGAAGCCGTCATGCAATTGAATTTGTTGTCGTCTGGATTTAGTACAGGTGTTGTGGGGGATACCATTCCCATCACGGTTATCGCATCATTTGGCACTGTGATTGGTGATGGTGGTGCAAATCAACAAACAACGACTCTGCAAGCTGTGCCATTTATGATGCCAGAAAGTGTTGTATCTACACAATTGGGGACAGTATTAGCCAGTACCAATGCCATGCCGTCTTTGCAAATTCGGGTAAGAGGGGCGCGTTCAACAACAGGTGGGACATTGCAGATCTCATCCAGCCATCCCGAATTTGTCATTCCTGCCGAAGAGACGGTGCAAGTGCCAGCCAATACTGCCACCATTACCGTCCCGCTCAGATTGGTCAGTAACAACTTTGCGAATAACTCGCAATCCATTACCTTTACCGTGCGCGATGTGAACGGGCAAAGCCCCAAAACGGTACAAATCAATTTTGCTAAGCCGAATGTTTCATCGCTATCTATCACACAATTTACCTCAACGCTCACAGGTTCACCATTCATAGAGGCGCGTGTTGCCAGTAACAGCAATGTCACTTTAAGTTGTGGCAATCCGTGTTATTTCAGTGGCTTGAACAATGGTGCAATTACCCCAACACGCACACAACCATTGGGTACAAATCAATCATTCACAGTTTCGTTGGGGAATGTTTTCCCATATGTCGCATTTAGTGCCGATGAGCAACTCTCCTCAACCATCACCGCACAGTCAGAGGAATCTCAGCGCCAAGCCAGTCATACGATTTCGCCATCAGGCATAATCAATGCGTCACTATCACAATCGGGGACGGGGCAATCGGCATTTTTGTTGGGCGCTATTACGGTGAGTGGTCAAAGCACTGGCACAGTTCGCTTTACCCTAGAAAGCAGTGTGCCTTCGCTAATTCCACCGACATTCTTCACCTATGACCCCCCAACTTGTAATACCAGGTCGGCTGGTTTCGCCTCGCGTTCTTTCTCGTCTGCATTTGGTGGCGCTCTTTTATGGTGTTTGGATATTCGGGAAGAGGCGGTTTCTGTCAATACACCTGTTACGATTACATTGGTAGCGACCAGCATTTCAAATAATATCACGTATACCAGTCGTAAATCGTTCACGGTGATTGTGTCGCCCGCAGGGAGTGCGGCAACACCAACCCCAACACTTACGCCGATTGTGTTGGCGGGTAATGTGGCAACACCCATCCCCGTCCAAAATTTTGGGCAGAATGTTACGGTGAATGTGGTGACGAATACCCCAACACCCACATTCACACCCACGCCAACCCCAACACCTACTTCGACACCTGCGCCAATTGTGGTGCAACAAGCCTTTGTCGTATTTACCCAACCTATAGTGACCCCTGTCCCCGTGACATTGAGTATTTCCGTGAATACCAGCACACGGCGGGCAACGATTTCGATTGCCAGCACACGCACTACCGACTTGGTGGTATCACTCAGTTCATCTAATTCTCGGATTATCGGCGTGCCAAGTTCCGTGACAATTCCAAGCGGGTCGCGCTCGGTCAGTTTCGATTATACGGTGAACACCCGAAATGTGGTTATATCGCCGACAACGGTTCGGATTACCGCCAGTGGGGGAGGAAGCAGTACCAGCGCCAGTGTTACAGTAAGGCGCTAGAAGAGCGTGATTTGTAGGGGCTTGCCATGGCAAGCCCCTACATTTGGTAGGCATTATTTTTTATAACAATTCGCGCACCCGAATTTCATCATATTTTGCGCCGAGTTGTTTGAAGGTATCCGCCGCTTTTTGTAAAGTAGAACGGCGTTCCACAGGATTTTTTGTGATATGTTGGGCAATCAGAACCCGAATAATGGTTTCTTCATAACGCATTTCTGATGCTAAGGCAATCGAAAGGGCTTTTTGCCACCATTGCTCGGCTTTTTGACGGTCTCCATTCAGCCAATAGGTCATCCCCACACAACGCCAATACCATGCCTTGCCTGTAACGAGGATGCTGGTAGATTCTTTGAACATTGCCAATGCTTCTTCGGCATATTTTTTGAAGTCGGCACGTTTTGATGTGTTGGGATGTGTTGCCCAAATTTCTATCATCAATTCTGCCAATGCCCCATAGCCCAGCAGGGTATATAAACCACGTTTATCGGGCATGGTTTTGATATGGGCTAAGGCTTCAACGGCGGCTTTTTCGCCAATGTCAATTTGTTTGCTACGCCATAATGCCAACGCCAAAATGCTATAGGATGTGGTGGTCGCATCAAGGTCATCGCTGAATTGTGGGA
>JALONZ010000395.1 GCA_025454675.1 Anaerolineae bacterium
ATTTTGCCATTTTTCGCGCTCAAGGGGTTTTGCCTCATCGCCATTAAAATAACCGTAAAGGATGTGGAATGCCAGCCATCGGCGTTCACCGGTTTCCATGCGATAACTGTTGCGGTCTAGCCGTTGGACGGTGACAGGATTCGCCAACCCATCACGGCGGATGCTGACGGCGAGTTCGACAATTTTCAAAAACGCATTCTCGGCGGGACCGGGTTGGTAGCGCCCCGATTCATATTCATCCTCGGTCATGCCCCGTGCTTCGATGCGTTCTGACCATAGGTAATGGTCTAAATTAAATTCGGGTTCACCCGCCTTACGCCGTTCTTCGTCAATGAATTGCACCCACACATTAAATAAGTCGGCAATGTCTTTGGGTTCACCCGACCAATGCTCACGGACTTGCGCGGGAACGGCGCGACGAGGCTGTTTGACATCAGGGTAAATTTGAAAAATCGAAACGGGTCGAATTGTCTGACGCGCCCCTTCTCGCTTAGACAGTTCTCCGAACAAAGCCGCGTCTGCATCTGCCATGCTAAGGCTGTTATTGGGCTGTGTTTGCGGATTTTCTCTGCCAAAGGGGTCAACATCCAACAATTGATTTTTTCTGCTCATAATGCCAACTCCATTTCAACACGGTCTACCACTGTCCACATATCGCGCGAGGCACTGCTATCGGGTGCGAAGCTATATACCAACCGCCCAACGGTGGATGCTTCTGCCCATACGGTACGCATATACATTTCGGGCCACACGAGGTTGCCATATTTGGCTTTGAGTTTGTTCAAATTTTCTTGATGCACCAATGTGCTGGTGCGGAACATGGTCGGTACGATGCCCATGACTTTCAGTTCTCCTAAGCCATAGCGTTCACGGGTGGGCTGAATCATTTGGCGGTGATTAAAACTTTCCACCAGCCCATCAAAGCTGAGGAACTCGCATTTAGTGGGGTAAATAATGGCATCGGTTGCCAAATAAATTGACCCATGCAACAGGGATGGTGTTGGTGAGGTATCGAATACGACCACATCCACTACCCCTTCTAATTCTTTGAAACGGTCTGCTACCGCAAACGCATCCGAAATTTGAATGGGGATGCTACGGGTCTCTACATTGGATGGTACGACATACAGTTGCCCTTTGACGGGATAACCGGGTGGCGCATAACGTTCTGGTGGCACAGCACGCAACACATCCCGAAACGGCGCACTGCGTACCAACAAGTCATATAAGCCCGGTTCTTTTTTCAATCCCAAACACAGGGTCGCATGACCCTGGGGGTCGGCATCGGCGAGGATGACCTTATACCCACGAATAGCGAGTCCTGCGGCGACATGAACGGCGATGGTGGTCTTTCCAACCCCACCCTTTTCATTGATGAGCGTGATAATTTTCATAGTATTCTTTCGACTATTATACGGGGTTAATTCCCCAAAAACGGACAGAAGCCTTTTTGCAGATAGGTCAGCAAAAAGTGGATACACACATGATAACATTCTCTAAACTGCCTGTCATGTGGATTTATGCCATATCGGGTTAAAATGCGTTTAACGATGAATTTTCTAACAAGGATTTGATCATGTTCAAACGAATTGAGCCAAAAGCAGGTCAAGAATCGGTGTGGGATTATCCCCGTCCGCCCCGTGTTGAACCCACATCCAAACGGGTGCGCGTGATATTTAACGGCGTGGTGATTGCCGATACCACGCGGGCGATACGGGTTTTAGAGACCAGTCACCCGCCCAGTTACTATATCCCCCAAGCCGATATTCAGATGAATTATTTCGCCAAGACATCACGCAGGACGGTGTGCGAATTTAAGGGGCAAGCCAGTTATTGGACGATTACCGTTGGGGATAAGCAAGCGCAAAATGCCTGTTGGGGATATGAGCATCCCATCAAAGGGTATGAGGCAATTACGGGGTACATCGCCTTTTATCCCAGTCGGATGGATGCGTGCTATGTGGCTGATGAACAGGTTGTCGCGCAAGAGGGTGATTTTTATGGCGGGTGGATAACATCCGACATTGTGGGTCCGTTTAAGGGTGGCGCGGGGACATTTGGTTGGTGAGGTTTATCCCAAGCATTTCCCAATTTGGGTTATGCTTGGGATATTTGGGTTATGGTTGTGTGTAACTGGCAGAATTGGCGATTGCAGTCATCAAATCACGGACTGCATTGATGGATGATTCGCTACCAGAGAAATATAAATTGATAATCACCCCTTCAGCACCCAATATGTGATAACGAACATTCCATATATCGTCATCGGTATTAATCACAAAATAGGCTTCTGCGCCATTGGCTAGGGTGATGGTTTCGGGACCAACGACTGGATTATAGGCGAGTGTGGAATAATTATCCAAAACAGGAATTGCATCGGCTAAGGTAGATACACCGACCAGCCCATCAAGTTCGTTTGTGTCGGTTGTGCCAAAACTGCCGATGATAAGCCACCGCGCATTACGTTCTTGTTGCCCTAAAAAGTCGAGGACAGCATCTTCATCTGAGGCAAAATTAGAGACACTCTCGTTATCATCTACAACCCATCCTGCGGGTAATTGGTAGTTGACACCTGTGGCACTGGTGATACTTTGGGCTAATTCTGTCCCAGTCGGGGCGGTATTTGCAGATTGTTCTGCGTTGTTGGCTTGGGTGGCTGATGGTTGATTTGTGGCTTGCTCATTGCCACCGCCACACGCAGTTAGCATCAGACCAACAAAACACAGTACACATATGCGATACAACATGATTCTTTTTGCTCCTTCACAAATGGCAAATAAAAAACGCCTCTATCAGTTTATAACAGATTATTTCAATTGGTATAGGCTATGGACTTATAATTGGTTTTGTGTAGGGGGATAGCGGGGTACGGGACGGCAAAATACCGTCCCTGATAGATTTATCTAACCTTTGAGCGCGTTCACGATGGCAGTCACGTTATACCGAATCATATCCAGATAGGTGCTGGCTTCACCATCGGCTTCACCGAGCGAATCGCTATAAATCCGCACGACAGCCACATCATAACCCACTTCACTGGCTACAGTTTCGGCAATATCGGTGCTGACGGCATATTCCGCGAAGATGGCTTTTACACCCTCATCTTGGATAACTTCAATCAATTCGGCAATATCTTGTGGGGCAACTTGCGCCATGCTGGACGCGCTAGGAATAACTGTGCCAACAACCTCAAAGCCATATTCTGCCGCAAAATAACCGAGGAAATTGTGATTGGTGACGATAACGCGGTTTTCTTCTGGGACAGCATCAATCAAAACACGCATTTCATCACTGAGGGTTGCTAATTGTTCGATATAGGCTTGGGCATTTGCCAAATAGATATCACGGTTATCTTCGTCCAAATCGCCAAATGTGCCAGCGATGTTATTTGCCCAAACCATCACATTAAGCGGATTTGTCCATACATGGGGGTCACATGCGCCGTGGTCGTGTTCTTCTTCACCTTCTTCGTGATTGCGAGTCACATAGGCTTTGCTGTGTTCTTCGCCTTCTTCATGATGTTCATCGCATTCGACATCAACACCATACACGCCCAAATATTCGGCTTTACCGTGATGTTCTTCATCGGCATGT
>JALONZ010000396.1 GCA_025454675.1 Anaerolineae bacterium
TATGATGAAAATCTGGTTTCATCACAGCAAATTATCGCAACAATTCAAAAATTAGGTTATGAGGTTAGCTCATCATGACAACACAAGCTACTATTGAACTCCCCATCACAGGCATGACGTGTGCCGCTTGTGCGCGAAATGTGGAACGGGCATTGAGTAAAACTGAAGGGGTTACAGTGGCGAATGTGAATATCGCCACAGAACGCGCGAATATCACTTTTGACCCTGCATTGGTTGATATGACAAAATTAATCACCCGTGTGGATGCGGCGGGGTATGGTGTGGCGCAATCCACCATAGATTTACCGATTACAGGCATGACTTGCGCGTCATGTGTGCGAAATGTGGAACGGGCGCTGAATAAACAAACGGGTATTTTATCGGCAATGGTGAATTTGGCGACAGAACGCGCCACCGTCACCTATTTGCCCAATCTCACCCGCCGTTCTGATATGGTCAAAGCGGTGGAAAATGCGGGTTATGGGGTCATCACGACTGATGCGACCCGTCCGGAAGATACAGAGGCGGCTATACGCGAGGCAGAAATCCAAAAACAAAAACGCCTTGTATGGATTGGTGCATTGTTCAGCATTCCATTGGTGATATTGAGCATGACCCGCGATATGGTCATGATGACGGTAAGTGTACCCGTAGAAACCGTGACAACCACATCAATGGGCGGGATGAGCATGTCGTCCACCACGACCAACATGATGCCCCCAGAATGGACGATGTGGGGTGGGTGGATATTTGTATTTTGGATATTGGCAACGCCTGTTCATTTTTATTTAGGACGGCAATATATTCGTGGGGCATGGAAAGCCGCCAAAAACCGGGCTACCAATATGGATACCCTGATTGCGATTGGGTCAAGTGCCGCCTATTTATATAGTTTGGTTATCCTGATTGGCACGGTGGTCATCCTCACCCTGATTACACTGGGCAAATTTTTAGAAGCGCGTGCCAAAGGTCGTACCAGCGAGGCGATTAAACGGTTGATGAACCTCACACCGCGCACTGCCTTACTGATTCGGAATGGTACAGAAGTTGAAATTTCGGTGGATGATATTCATGTAGGCGATTTATTGCTTGTGCGACCCGGTGAACGTATTCCAACCGATGGGCTGGTGGCAGAAGGTCAATCATCAATAGATGAATCCATGCTTACGGGTGAATCGTTGCCTGTGAATAAACATACGGGCGATGCAGTCATCGGCGGAACGGTAAATAAACAAGGTCGGTTGGTGATTCAAGCGCAAAAAGTAGGCACAGAGACAGCACTCGCGCAAATTATCCATCTTGTTGAACAAGCGCAGGGGTCTAAAGCGCCTATTCAGCGCGTGGCTGATGCGGTATCGGGGGTATTTGTGCCGATTGTGTTGGTATTAGCAACGCTGACCTTCATCGGATGGATGTTTGCAAGCAATGATTTCACCGTAGCCATGCTCCATAGCATCGCTGTTTTGGTCATCGCCTGTCCCTGTGCATTAGGATTAGCCACCCCCACCGCGATTATGGTCGGGACGGGACGCGGTGCAGAGATGGGAATTTTGTTCAAAAATAGCGAATCACTAGAGAATGCCCATCGGCTGAAAGTGATTGCACTGGATAAAACAGGCACAATCACACAAGGTAAACCTGCTGTGAGGCAAATTATTCCGTTTGCACCATTCACAATAGATGAGGTGGTTTATTATGCCGCCAGCCTAGAACGCGGTAGTGAACACCCGCTAGGTGAAGCCATTGTTCGATACGCCACCGAAAAAGAGATAAAACTTGTTTCTCCGCAAGATTTTTCGGCGGATGTAGGGCGTGGCGTGGTTGGTTTGGTAGATGAAAAACGGGTGCGTGTGGGCAACCCCAAATATCTGCCCCAAATTCCACCCGATTTACAAAATAGCATCATCAGGATTCAATCTGATGCACAAACGGCAGTTGTTGTGGTGGTGGATGATGTCATTACGGGTATTATTGGGATTGCTGATGTGGTTAAAGAAGGGTCTGCCGAAGCAATTAGCCAATTGAATCGGCTAGGTATCGAGACTGTGATGATAACAGGGGATAATCAACTGACAGCACAGGCAATCGCCAAAGAGGTAGGTGTGAATCGGGTGTTGGCGGAGGTTTTACCTGCGGATAAAGCTAATACAGTTAAAAATTTGCAAACCGAAGGGCATCATGTGGCGATGGTGGGGGATGGGATTAATGATGCACCCGCATTGGCACAAGCCCATGTGGGGATTGCCATCGGCACGGGGACGGATGTGGCGATGGAAGCGGCTGATGTGACGCTAATGAGTGGTGATTTGCGTGGTGTGGTTCGAGCCGTAATGCTCAGTAAAGCCACTATGCGGACGATTTATCAAAATCTGTTTTGGGCATTCGTCTATAATATCATCCTAATTCCTGTGGCGATGATTGGGCTTCTTGTGCCGATGCTTGCCGCAGGTGCGATGGCATTTTCGTCAGTCTTTGTTGTCAGTAACTCGCTCAGACTTCGCAAAAAGGCGATATAGCTATCAAAATTGTCAGCTAAATATGTAAAAGATACCCTTTACACTTGTTGATGAAAGGTATCTTTTTATTTTGGAATGAATAACACCTAGCCAATTATGTGATATGCTTGAGAAAATTGATTCTAAATAGTCTACAATTTCACGAGGCTGGTTATGGTTTTAGATGTCACAAAATATACACCCGAAGAATGTTTATTTGTATTGGGGGATGATGATGACTGGGTGCTAGTGTTTCGTGACGATTATCCCGATTTAACCATCACAAAAGCATGGCGACAAGCCTTGTTGGAATGGATTGGTGTTAAATTTGCGCGATGGGTACTCAATGGAATACATTACGAATTAACATGGACAGATACCCGTTATGATGGGTCTGGTGATTTAGAAAAACATCCATTAGGGGCGGAAAAATTGAAGACTCTCTATACTCATCTCACATATTGGTTAGAAGATGAGTATATAGGCGATTGGTTAGCGACTTACGAATCATATTATGGGAAACATTGGCTTACTTTTGGCGATGAATTTGATGACCACATGCACAGCGTACTTGCCAGTTTAATCAGAGAACAATTCTCAGAGCAATTTGAAGATGCCGAAGATGAAGATGCCGAAGAAATTTGGTATGCGATTTATGATGGAGAATTAGCTACTCAAGCGTTATTGACTTATTATATAGGGCAATTTACAACATCATTTGTCTGGGAAAAATTTGAGCAAAGTGCCTATAAACAGATAGCTGATGAGCAAAGACATTATTTGCATCTTCAAGAATTAGCGGACGATATTTTGAATTGGTGGAAAACCACTTTTCCGGATTTGCAAAATCAGCGCATTGACAAACCTGATTATAAAGCCCTACTTTTAGAACCACAATTAGAGGTGAAATTCAGAAATTTTTCGCAGGAGTGGTTGCGATTTATTGCGAGTCATGGAATAAGGGGCAATGTCTCTAATAGTGTTGATAAAGCGATTAGCGAAATTGCCCGAAAATTGCTGTGATAAGCAACTCGCTCAGAATTCGCAAAAAGTCAATTCTCACTTAGTTACAAGGTAAATGGGGAGCATTAAATTGCTCCCCATTTGCTTTTAGACACTATAAGCGTGGTAATTCCGCAAATATTCGCCTGTTAGGGTGTGGTCAGCTTGGGTGATTTGCGTCGGCGTGCCTTCAAACATAATTTGCCCGCCTTTGCTACCGCCTTCGGGTCCCATATCAATAATCCAATCGGCATTACGGATGACATCCAAATTGTGTTCAATTTATGGGTTTGTGGTTTGTGGGAGCGGCACTCGGAAACCTGATTGCAGGTTTGTTTGCAGGAAACTTCGACGAAAATAATGTAGCGGCCATGCCCGATTTATTTCATCAAGTATTTTTAATCGGAATGGTTTCGGGTTTAGTTTTAATCGTTTTATACAAACCAATCAAAAAATGGATGGGAGGCATCGAATAAAACCTTTGCTATTTCCGATAAAAAATCTTTTTTTTGCTGAATAATTCTTGAAAGTCCACGGTCAATAGTTGATTGTCCACAGTTTTTTTAAATAGTACTGTGGACTATGGTCTATCGACCATGGACTAAAAAACTTCCCATAAAAAATGGCAAAATTTAGTACGAGTTCAAAAACCGACATCTTTGTTCATATTGGCATAATCATTGCCTTATTTTTAGTGTTTTTCTTTAGCTTTTTCTTTATTTATCTTCCGTGGAGTACCAATCATGGGCAATCAATAACGGTTCCAGACTTGAAAGGTATGACGCTCGAAGAAATGGAAAAAGTTCTCGACGACCGTGACCTTGATTATGAAGTAAGCGATTGTACGTTTGTGGCGGGAGCCAAACCACTTTCGATACTCACACAGTATCCAAAATCGGGTTCGAGCGTAAAAGAAGGACGTAAAATTTATTTGACCATCGTGACAGCCACCGCTCCAATGGTAAAACTACCCGATGTGATTG
>JALONZ010000397.1 GCA_025454675.1 Anaerolineae bacterium
TTAAAAACACCATTTTTTTCAGGTACATACGAAACCTTTCTGTTGTGTGAACTTACTAACCTATACGCCACATCACACACAAGGGTTTTGTATCTATACCATCTCTTAACACACCTTTATAGTCCGCCCAACCGAATCACCTTATACACAGTGCGGATGATGATATTCAAGTCTAGCAATAACGATTGATTGCGGATGTAATACAGGTCATATTCCAATTTGACCAGCGCATCTTCATCGGTAGAGCCATAATGATATTTGACTTGCGCCCAACCCGTTAGACCGGGGCGGATGACCAATCGTGTGCGATAAAAGGGGATATTTTCGGTGAGTCGGGCAATATGTTCCGGGCGTTCTGGTCGCGGTCCCACAATGCTCATATCACCTTTTAACACATTAAGCAGTTGTGGCAATTCATCCAACCGTGTTTTGCGGAAAATCCGCCCCACCCGTGTCACCCGCTTATCATTTGTCGTGCTAAAAACTGCACCCGTCAATTTTTCGGCATCTTGAACCATCGTCCGAAATTTGATGATACGAAAATTTTTCCCGCGCAAGCCTGTGCGGATTTGGGTATAAAAAATACTCCCTGCCGAATCCAATCGGATGATGAGCGCCAAAATCGGCAACAAGGGGATGAATACCAACAAGCCAATCAGCGCCAAAACCACATCCATGACCCGTTGAAGGGCGGGATATGGGCTAAATAATGATTGCCCCTCAATCGGTAACACGGTTGCCCACTGATTTTTAACATCTTGAACAGGCACACGTCCCGTCAAACGCGAATACAGTAAGGGCATGGGCGAGAGTACCACGCCTTGCTCATAGGCTTGCATCACTGCCCGAAAAATATCGGCATCGGTATCGGCAATCTCGGTGATGACCAGTTCAGCAATACGGTCTCTGAGGACAAAATTCATCAAATCTGCGCCCGCCCCAATGACAGGAACGTTATGAATCATTTTACCAACATCTTCGGCATGACTGATAATCCCGCGAATATCATACCCCTGTTCAACATGAGAATGCAGGGTTTCAATTATTTTTTGTGCCGATGAATCTGTCCCAATAATCAAAACCCGTCTGGCGGTGCTTGCCCATCCCAGTAAAGCTGGATTGAGAATACGCCATAATGCAATCAGCACAAACGCCATGATGCCATAATAGAAAATAAACAAGCGGGGTAATTCATCACGCGGGGAGAGGAAAAACACCATCATATAGACCAATATCATTTGTGCTGTAATCAATCCCAGCCGTTGGAGTGATTGCAACCGATTTGCCGCCACTTTCAACTGATAAAAATCATTGGCGCTCGCCAGTATCAGCCAAAAAACTGGCAATACAAAAAACCAATAACTGCGTGGGAGGATAAAATCAATTGTGAAAGGGGTATCGGCGGCGCGTGACCAAATATAGAGGGCGATGAATGTTGAGGCTGTCACCGCCAAAACATCCCCCACCATCAATAACAAGCGTCGTTCTGAAATACGAAGTTGCAACCGCCTACGTTTAGAAAATGGCGAAAAAAGCATATTTGTCTCTCATGAATCTTGATACAGATAAATCCAAATACTGCCAGCACGCGCAACGGGTCGAAGCAACTCGCGGCATACCGCGGGACCCAATTTTGCCTCTTGTGAGCCATATAAAACATAAGTAACGGTATATTGACTAGAGCGAAAACGATATTCACCTTGCAATAGGCGGTTATCACAATCGCTTATATCACTAATTTGATACCACTTGATGACAGCTTGTTGCTTAAAACTGGCTTGGGTGGTGATGGTCGGATGCCCATAAACAACCGATGATGTTGTCCATGCAGGCAACCATAAACTGGCATTCGGAGAAGCCAAAACCACTATCCGTTGATTATCATTCACCCTATCCAACCATGTGAACGCGCTCAAATAATCCCGCTCCAACAAAACGCCCGTGTTAGCATCAACATCGGTATCTATTGCAATTGGGTAAATGGGCATGAGCAATGCAAATAAATGACTCACACCCAAAACGGGTAAAAGCGCCACAAAAAGGCGGGTTTGCCACAGCCGTTTGAGGTTAAAAAACGTGAACCAAAAGTCTACGATGGAGCGTGTTGCAAAATAGCCCAAGGGAATCATAAACCCAAGCAGAAAATGTTCTTGACCAGCAACAGGCAAATAAACCCATGCAATCATGGTTAATAACCAAATGAACATAAATTGGTCGCCATCCCGATTAAATCGGATTAGAACACGTCTCAAACCGGGTAAGGCAACAGCTAAGGGCATGGCAAAGGCGAATAATAGCAAAATTGGCGATGGTGCAGTAACAGCTTGTTGTCGCCAAATTTCTTGAACAACAGCATTATTTTGATATACCATCGCATCATAGACCAGTATTGGCAAGGCGGGAATTATCATCAAAGATAACCACTCTAAATGCCCTTTGATGATTTTCTTCTCATCTACCCAACAAATGAGCATATTGATGATGAATGCCATAACCAGTGGCACATAAGCAAATGGATAAACAAACATCAAAACAAAACAGCCTACAAAAACCATTGCGCCACCATTATTGATATTCGGAGATGCCGTATAGCCCGGTCGTAGGATTAAAATCATGACACTGGCTAACAACGCCACCAATGCAATCGCTAATGGCAGGTGAACATTGGTCAGAGATGTAAAAAAGGGATAAGCATAAGGGGATTGTAAATCGAGATAATTCGTTGTCTGTGTTAATGGGACGAGAACCCAACCAATGCCACTGGCGGCGATGACGAATGCAAAAAAGATGCGTCGTGTGCGGATGCGTGTCCAAATATGTGAAGCGAGTTGATAAAGCGCCAAATACATAAATACCGATACGCCCACCCGCGCCACATGGAACATGACAATGGGCGAAAATCGGGTGAGTTGTGCCAAATGTCCCAATAGGGTATACAGTGGCTCAATAAATACCCCACCATGTGGTTCTGGTGTATGCAGATAGTACATCAACCATCTGCCACTTGCGCCTTGTTCCATCATCGAAAGATAAACGGCGCTATTTTCATAATCATGTAATGCGCCCATAAAGCGCAATTGGTCATCACCAATAATTAAGACCCATAAAAATGGCACAAATGCCACCATTGCCAAAATAACGCTGATGATAATCACCCAACGCCATTCGGAGGTTGTAATATGACCTGTCTGCATTCAGCCCACCTTCTATTCGTGCTAAAACGCAATTTGGTTTAGAATATAGAATAATCAACAGATTTATTTTGCGTTTACACTATCTTAGCGCAAAATAGTGTAAACCGCACATAATGGTTTGGAATCAGTATCATCACATCATAAGGGAAGAAGTCTATGTCTTCGCAAGCAGAAGATGCCTTACAAAAGATTGACATAACGCTCCAAAAAAATCGTAAGCGCCTTGCCGAAATTGATGCGCTTTTAGCCAATAACGAGCAAGTCAAACAAGCTCAACAACGGGTAGACCATGCCAATACAACCCTGACTCCACACCGTAGCAAAGCCAAAAATTTGGAATTGGAATTACAAACTGTCCAGCAAAAATATAAGACCAGCGAAGACCGTTTATATAGTGGCGTGGTCAAAAATCCAAAAGAATTGCAAGATTTACAACATGAAATGGATTCCTTAAAAAATCGTATCGGCACATTAGAAGAAAATTTATTAGAAGCCATGTTGCTGGTCGAAGAATCCACCGAAGCACTCAATCATGCCGAAGCCGCTTTACAAACCGCGCTTCGAGCATCTGAGCAACAGAACCGCGAATTGGTGGCAGAAAAAAAACAACTCTCACAAACCATCACCACCTTAACCACCCAACGCGAAGCCGCTTTAATAGGCATCGCCCCCGAAAATCTAAAAACCTACGAATCGTTACGCCCCAAAAAGGCAAATCAGGCGGTGGCGGTCATGCGAAATTGCAGTTGTACATTATGTGGCATTGAACAAACCAAATTTGTCGAGGAAGCTGTTCGCAAAGGCAAAGAATTGGTCATGTGTTTAGGATGTGGTCGCATTTTAATCGAAATGGCATAGAGGGATTGATATGGCAGATATTGTAATTGATGTCAACTTTGGGTTAGGTGTCCTCACGGGGTGGGGGTCAGCTTATATTTTATATCAGGCACGGCATTTATTGGCGGGCGCACGCGATTCAGTGACACAACGCGCCTCAACTGCCCAAGAATATGCCAAGCGCACAGCCGATTCGCGCTATATCAATGATTTAATCAAATATATTCAAAAAGACCATCTGGCAGGCGATTATTTGCCCTTATCTGAACTCATCATTGAACCCAAATTTATCCCTGCCCCGCCCCTACTCGCCCCTCATGATGAGGAATTAGTACGCGATGTCTTTCATGTTGTGCCGATAGTCCCCGATTATCCCTATTTGCACGCCCCATACAACACCCCAACCATGAGCATCGCCGAATTGAATAACGGCACGAAAGCCATTATGTTACTCGGTGAAGCGGGCAGTGGGCGCACAACGGCATTACATGCCATTGCATTATGGAGTTTGGGCGTGGTCAAATTTGACCCACCTGTAGATGTGGTACAAGAACGGCTCAATCAAGAAGTTCAACAAGGCAAACTGAAATCACAAGCCGAACACGCTAAAGGGTATAAAGAACGCATGACGATGGACGACCAAGCCAAAGATGCCATCGAAAAACAAAAAGCGGGCGAAAATCAAACCGCGCCCAAATTGGCAAAAAATGAATCTTTCAAACAACTGACCCCCATGTATGCTCATTTAGCCAATATCGTGCTATTCATCGAAGAATTGGGCAGAGAAATTGACCCCGCCGAGCCTTTGGTGCGTGCCTTACAAACCTATTCGGGTTATGTCACCTCAAAGACCATGCCCCGCAATATTTATGAGCGCCTGAACGAGGGCAAAGCCTTATTGCTCCTTGATGGGTATGATGAATTACCCGCTTCTTATCAATCGCTTGCCAACATATGGTTAAACGCCCTTTTGACACAATATGGCAATAATTTCATCATCATCACCGCCAATACACATGGTTATGGTCAATTGATGCAAACCGGATTCAGCCCCGTATTCTTACGTCCCATCAACGACACCGCGACACATAATCTGATAGACAAATGGGCATCCCAGTGGAACAAAATCGGGCGCAAAAAAGATGTCCCCGCCGTCACATTAGAACGGGTCAAAGACCGCAATCGTGCCTATACCCCGCTTGAATTAAGCGCCAAAATTTGGGGGATGTTTGATAGCCCAGAACGTGAGAATATTGGCGAATGGTTACAATTTTTGGTCGGTCAATATTTACCATCTAACATGTCACTTGGCAATGTGAGCGAACAACTTGGACGCGCGGCACTTTTGCAACTGGAAGAGGGTTTCATCACCGTCAATCGGTTTGATGAGATTTTGCGTGGGGTTCAGGTGGAAACACCCATCATAGATGAGACACCCGAAACCACCGAAGATGAATGGGATGCGATTTTAGATGAGGCAGACACACCCACCGATGATGAAGCACCCCACCCCCCAAAAGGTGCGGAAAAAGTGCCTGCATCCAACAAGGAATTACAAAAATTTTTGCAAACAATGGAAAAAAGTGGGCTGTTAAACAGTTTCCGTGGCGATAAATATCAATTCAAACATCCATTTTTAGCGGCTTATTTCGCTAGTTTCGTATTGCCAGAATTTGAGACCGTAGAATTATTGGCACTCACCCATTTCCCTGCATGGCGTGATGCGTTGGCGCTCTCTCATTTGCACCAACCCCTAGATGAACTCACCGCCGCCCGTTTATCACAACCTGCCGATGTGTTATATAACAATTTGCTAGAAGTCACACGCTGGCTTAAATATGCGGGCAAAACCGAATGGCGGACGGGTGTCCTTAAAGCGTTGGGAAATGCGTTTGTCCAACCCAATCAATACCCACTCTTACGAGAACGCATCGCATCGGCATTGGTTGGCACGCGCGATAAAAATGTCATTCGCATCTTTGCGCGGGGCTTACGTGATGGCAATCCCGATGTTCGGCGTTTAGCCTGTTTGGGGTTAGGGGCATTACGCGCCGAAGAAGCCATCCGCGATATTACCAGCCTATTAGCAGATGTTGACCCTGATGTGGCACTCTCCGCAGGCTTGGCGTTGGGCGCAATCAATACACAAGAATCATTAGAAGAGATGGTCGCCGTTTTAACCACCAGTTCAGAGGCATTGCGTCAGGCAGTGGCAGAAGCCTTTGCCGCCCTGCCCGAAGAAGGCTACCCCGTGTTATATGATGCCATTTCGCACGAAGATTTGATGGTCAGACGGGCGGCAATATTTGGGCTACGGCGGATTAATGCGCCTTGGGCGTTGGTGGCGGTTTATAAAGCCTCAACTGAGGATGATGAATGGTATGTTCGTTCCGCCGCCGAACAAGCCTTTTTAGAGATGCAATTTGGGCAAACAGCAAGCGGTGTTCGCCCCATGCCTGATGTTGAATCATTAGAGTGGTTGCGCGACTGGATTAACAGCTTAGGCGATGCCGCCAAACGCATTACAGTCGGCGGTGACGCATTGCTCCGCAAGGCGCTGGAAGAGGGCGATACCGAAACACAAGCCCTATCGGTGGCGAATATTGGGCAATTAGGGATTACTGCCCAAGCAGATGCGTTATATGCCGCCCTGCGTCATCGTGAGCCGATGGTACGCGCCGCCGCCCATTTGGGATTATGTCATTTACAAGCCCAACTGGGCATGGGTTTGCCTGCGCCGATATAAAAATTCATTCGTTGAAGATACACCCGTAAGGGCGCAACATGTTGCGCCCTTACACAAC
>JALONZ010000398.1 GCA_025454675.1 Anaerolineae bacterium
TCTAACCAATCCAATATTTGCACCAGATAGTCGTTCTATTGCTTTTATTGGCTCGGAGCGTGTTATTCCAGAACAGCAACCAACATTTTATGATGAATATCCCTATCGATCCGATCTCATCCTCATCTCCACCGCCACAGGCGAACACACCGTCATAGACACCAACGTCACCGAAATCATCACATGGCGCTCCATCTGCGACTTCACGCCACTGGATACCGCCAGCCTCATCAGCACCATACAAACCGAGCCGTACAGTGTCATCTGTTTGGCAGAAAATGGGCAATATGACCTCACTGCGCCGTTGCCTGATGTGGCGGGGGATATTACGATTATCGGGAATGGGTCAACTCTCACCATGACGGGGCAAAATCGGGTGTTTAATGTGGTTTATAATCAACAATGGTCGCGGAATGGCACACTCACCCTAAAAAATGTCACGATTTCAGGTGGAAATGCGACCGAAGGCGGTGCGATTTACAACGCAGGCGAGTTGAATCTGGAAAACACAATTTTGGAAAATAATTCGGCGGTGCGCGGCGGTGCGATTTACAACGCGGGTGTGTTGACGATGAACGGCGGTGCGATTCAGAATAATGTTGCAAGTGAATTCGGCGGTGGGATTTATAACGCGGGTCAAATGGCGTTGGACGGGGTGAATATCCGCGAAAATGACGCGCCAGAGGGTAGTGGGGTGTATCAGGGGGGATAACCTCCCCCCTAAAATCCTGCCACTTGCCCGTCTTTACGCGGGTCGCTCCCGCCGAATAACACACCACTGTCGTTATCTCGGCGGATGATTTGCCCACTGCCGAACAAGGCACGGTCTGCCCCACTCACGGGGCGAATATGATGTCCCAATCGCGCCAACTCTGACAACGTCTTGAAAGGTACCCCTTCCTCTAGCGCCAACATAGATGTGCCATAGCCACTCTCCAAACACCAGCGCGGGCGGTCAAGTGCTTCTTGCGGATTGATGTTATCATCCACCATCGCACTTATCACTTGAAAATGTCCTTGCGGTTGCATAAATCCGCCCATCACACCAAATGTCGCCCACAGTTGCCCATCTTTGGTCGCCAAACCCGGAATAATCGTATGATAGGGACGTTTATTCGGCATGAGCGCGTTAGCATGATTCGCATCCAAGACGAAATTCGCTCCGCGATTTTGCAAAAATACACCTGTCCCTTTGGCGACAATCCCCGTCCCAAAGCCCATATACAAACTGTTGATGAATGAGCAGGCGTTGCCCTCACCATCCACCACGCATAAATAAATCGTATCGGAGCTATTCGGCGGGATGCCAAAATTGGGGTGCATGGCACGATTTTTATCAATCAACTCCCGCCGTGATGCGATATAAGCAGGGTCAAGCAATCCCGCCACAGGTACACGGCTCATGGCAGGGTCGGCGATGTATTGACGGGCATCGGCAAATGCCAATCGCATCGCTTCGACCATCAGGTGCAGGCGTTGCGGGTCATCCCATTCCAATTCGCCCAATCCAAAAGATTCGGCAATGGCTAAGGCTTGTAATGCCGCCAATCCCTGCCCATTGGGGGGGTGTTCATGAACGGTAATGCCGTGATAATCGGTGAAAATCGAATCGCTCCAAGTTGATGTATGTGCCTTGAGGTCGCCGATGGTCATCATCCCGCCCAATCCTTCCAATGTGCTGACGATGGCACGGGCAGTATCGCCCAAATAAAACGCATCGGCACCGCCTTCGGCAATGGCGCGGAATGTTTTCGCCAGTCCTTTCAGTTGGACGAATTGCCCCACTTTCGGCGCGATTCCATTCGGCAGGTAGTCTTCGGTATTGGGGCTATTTTTGAGAAAATTTTCAGAGCGCCCCCACGCTTCCCCGAATACAGGTGTGACTGGCGAGCCGATTTCAGCATAATGAATCGCATCCGCCAACACTTCACGGAAGGTCATCGTGCCAAAGCGGGTTAATAAATCTTCCCAACCACGCACCGCACCAGGGATAGTCACAGCATGAACACTGCGCGGGGGAATTTCGCCACTCATCCCCGCTTTAGTCAGGTGTTCAATGCTCAATCCGCTAGGGGCGCGTCCACTGCCATTCAGGGCATAAACCTTGCCCGTTTTGGCTTCATAATAGAGCGCAAAACAATCACCGCCTGCTCCTGTAGAAGCGGGTGCAGTCACATTCATCACAGCGGCGGCGGCGATGGCGGCATCGGCGGCATTACCACCTGCGCGTAAAATCGCCAGTCCTGCTTGAGATGATAATGGATTTTCGCTGGCAACCATCCCACGCCGTGCCACAATCATGGAACGGCGCGACTTAAAATCAAATGACATGGGTTTCATGAGGTTATCCTATGCCCCAGACCGTTTTTTGATGGCTTCTGGTGCTTTATCCGTCATCCGCTTAAAAATATAAGTTGCCGCGCCCGATTTTATATCGGTGGTGATGCCAGTCATCTCCCAACCTTGCCCGCCCAAATCATTCAATACAAGGATAAGGCGCATATTTTTGAGATGTGTCTGTTGTTCGCCGTTGATATAATATTTTATCGTGCCGTAGTTGCGTGTGGACAGCAACGATAAATACTCCCATTTTTGCGCGTCCTCATTAGGTGTTGGGGTATAAGCAGGGGTTTTGCTCAATGAGCCTGTATTAACAGGACGTACTGCGGGTGAGGGGCGGTTATTTTGCAAATAAATATCATATTTGGCGCGTTTTTCCGGGTCTCTGAGGACAGCATAGGCTTCTCGCAACGGTTCAGCACGCGGGTCACTGGCACCAGAAACCTGACTGGCAAGGGTTTTGAAGGCTTGCTTAATTTCGTCATCGGATGCTGATTCTTCGACACCCAAAATTTCATAATAATTTTTCACATTGGACATACAATATATCCTTCACTGATGATTGACATGCACAAATTGTAGGATATGCGAGGCATCTCGTCAAATTTCGATGGATAGAGAAGGATTATAAAATCAAAACGGAGATGATATAGCATGACATCCGTCACTAGGCGTTGTGCATCAGATATGCTAATTTAGTAAAAATGATACACAAACACAAGGGGTTGCCCTATGAAATATACTTTTTCTGCCAGTTTATTGCTTATCACCATCCTGATTTCTATCTCTCTATTACCCCCCGCTTACATCGCCGATTGGGGTTGTGAGCGCACAAATTCCGATTAATCGTATCCAAAATAGTTGTATCGTGAACAATGCCAATATCGCCGTGCAAAATGTGAGTTCATCCGCGCTCGATGCGACCAATAATTGGTGGGGGATGCCTGCGGGCGCGTCTGACCAAAACCGCGCGGGTGGCGATTTAATCGGCTGGAATATCACCTCACAACCGCATTTGACCACCATCCCGCCCAATTGCGGTTTATCTGATGCGAATTGGATTCCGTTCAACGAACAAGAATTGCAATTTGCCATTAACCAAAATTTGCCTTATCTGCGCGGATTGAATTTCGCGTTGGTGGATATGTTAAAGGGATACGGCGCAAAATTCAGTTTGGTGGCAAAACCGGAATATGGCGGTGGCATGGGCGAGGCATACATCCGCAT
>JALONZ010000399.1 GCA_025454675.1 Anaerolineae bacterium
CCAATTGCGATTCACCGTGCAAATTGATGTGGATAATACCGATGGTGAACTCGCCAATCAAATTGCGCGGGAATGGGGGCAACTTTTGGTAGATTTTCGCAATGAAGTGAATCAACGTTCCCGCCGTGAAGACCGTGTAGATGCGGTTTTGGTAGAT
Organism: Anaerolineae bacterium; assembly: GCA_025454675.1. Classification (GTDB taxonomy): domain Bacteria; phylum Chloroflexota; class Anaerolineae; order Aggregatilineales; family Phototrophicaceae. The sequence continues at coordinate 158 of JALONZ010000399.1, forward strand.
TATCCGCGTTATACCCAACAATCACCGCGCCCAACCATCAGCCTCGCCATCGGCGCGATTTTAGGTCTGGTACTCGGTGCGGTGATTGTATTCGTGTTGGAATATTTGGAAAGCGGCATCATCCGCCACGCCCAAGATTTAACCCGCAATGGCGAAATACCGCTCATCGCGTCTATCCCACAGGAGTAACCATGTCCAATTTAATCACCGTGACCAATCCACAATCGCCCGTATCCGAGTCGTATCGTACACTCCGTACCAATTTGATGTTTTATAGCACCGAAAAACCGTTGCACACCATCCTCATCACATCTGTGTCTGCGCCAGAGGATAAAAGTGAAGTGGTGGCGAATTTGGCGGTGACATTTGCCCAATCGGGGCATAAAACCATCGTCGTGGATGCCGATTTGCGTCGCCCCAGTCAACATACCTTGTGGGGTGTATCGAATGAACGCGGACTGACGACCATGATGACCGACCCCGCACTTTTGGCGAACCCGCCGCTTGTATCCACCAAAATTGAAAATCTCAGTTTGCTCCCCAGTGGGGTATTGCCACCTGTTCCCGCCGATATTTTGAGCAATCAACGCATGAGCGAAATTATTGGCATCCTCAAAGCCCGCGCCGATTATGTGATATTTGATGCACCGCCCGTTTTGAGCGCCACCGATGCCAGTTTGTTGGCGAATAAACTGGACGGGGCAGTGTTGGCTGTCCGCGCAGGTAAAACCCGCCGTGACCATCTGGTGCAAGCGCAAAGTGCCTTAGCCAAAGTGCATGTGCGCGTTTTGGGGACAATTTTGACCAATGCCCCGCGTGAACGGGCGCAGAAATATTAAATTTTAGAAAATAATTGATTGCGGGCGATAATATGGTAGCTAATCAATGCGGTGTATAAATGCTTTTGACCTCATCCCCCCGACCCCCTTCTCCATATTGGAGAAGGGGGAGCAAACCTGTTTCTGGATGGTTTTAAGTCCCCTCTCCGTTTGGGAGAGGGGATTTAGGGGTGAGGTTGTAAACACCATAAAAAATTAACCCACATTATCATGCCCGCCGAAAAGGAGTAAATATGAAAGGTCTCATTCTCAGTGGGGGTAAAGGCACCCGACTCTATCCCCTCACCTACACCCAAGCCAAGCAACTCATCCCACTGGCGAATATGCCTGTTTTGGTGCGCGTGATTCATACCATGCGCGAGGCGGGTATCACCGATATTGGCATTGTCGTGGGGGATACCGCGCCTCAAATTCAAGAAACACTCAGCAAGCGCACCGACCTGAGCGACATCAACATCACCTATATCCGCCAACTGAGTCCTGATGGGTTGGCGCACGCCGTCAAAATTTCGCAGGAATTTTTGGGGGATGACCGCTTTGTCATGTTTTTGGGTGATAATGTTATTCAGGGTGGCATCAGCCCACTCATCCGCCAATTTGCACAAAGCACATGGAACAGCCAGATTGTGTTGAAAGCTGTGCCGATGGAAAATGCGCGGAGTTATGGCATCGCCAAATTACGTGATGACGGCACGATTGAGCAATTGGTCGAGAAACCGCAAAATCCGCCCACCAATTTGGCGCTGGTCGGCATTTATATGTTTGACCATCACATTTTTGAGGCGGTGAATAGCATTAAGCCGTCCAAACGCGGTGAATATGAAATCACCGATGCCATTCAATGGCTGATAAATCATCAATACACGGTTTATCCTTATGTACATGAAGGCTGGTGGGTAGATACGGGTAAAGCGGTGGATATGCTGGTGGCGAATGGCTATGTTTTAGAAGAATTGAAGCCGTCTATTCATCCGACCGCGCAAATTGATGAGCAATCGCAAGTGGATGCACGGGTGACGGTGGAGCAGGGCGCAATCATCCGCAACAGCGTGATTCGCGGACCCACAATTATTGGGGTGAATACCGTCATCGAAAATAGTTATGTCGGTCCATTCACCAGCATTTATGAAAATGTGAAAGTGACAAATTGCGAAATTGAACATAGCATCATTTTGGAAGATGCAACCATCAGTGATTTGCCTGCCCGCCTGCAAGATAGCCTGATTGGTCGTAAAACGGTGGTCACACGCAATAAATCATTACCGCGTGCCATCAAAATGAACTTGGGTGATAATAGCAACGTTCAGGTGATTGGTTAGTGTCAAAATAGGTGGCGGACATACAAGGCTAAAGCCTTTAGTCCGCCATTACATCTAGCCTATTTTGGTGTGTAATGGCGGACTAGCAAAGCGTATGTCCGCCACAAAGTGTTAGATGGCATTTTCGATAAACGCCAATAATTCCCGTTTGAACACGCTCACATCAAATTTTTGGGCGTGTTCGCGGATGGTTTGCGGGTCATAGCGCGTTTCATCAAACTCTTGCATCACCCCCATTAATGATTCCACTGTCAATTCATGAAAATGTTCCCCCGTGACGGATGGAATCACCGTATCTAATGCACCACCCGCGCCATAGGCAATCACAGGGCGACCCGCCGCTTGTGCCTGAACAGGGGTGATGCCAAAATCCTCTAACCCAGGGAAGAGAAACGCCTTGCATCGTGCCATCAGGCGGGGCAATTCGTCATCTGGGACATACCCCAAAAATTCCACCGTATCCCCTGCCAACCCCTTCAGACGGTCTAAATCACGCCCTTTGCCCGCAATTTTGAGCTTCACACCCAATTGGGTCGCGGCTTGGACGGCTAAATCAATCCGTTTATAGGGGATGAGGCGCGAGACAATCAAAAAATAATTTTCTGGGGTCTCATCCATCAGGGCGAAACGCGCGGTATGCACAGGCGGATAAATAATCACCGAATCGCGGTCATAATAGCGTTTGATGCGGTCACGGATTTCGGTGGAGATGGCGATGAAATGATGTACACGCTTGCTGGCGCGTTTATCCCACCATTTGAGGGCGGGGAGCATGAGTTTTAACCCGATTTGCGCGATGCGACCTAATCCCTCACGGGCGATATACTCGTCTAATTGCCACACGTAGCGCGTTGGCGCGAGACAATAACAAATATGAATCGTCCCCGCCTCATACCGCACCCCATGACAAAATCCACTTTTATTGCTCAATAACAGGTCATAGCCCTTTAATTTTAGTCCACCCCATGCGATGGGATAAAGTGGCAAATAGGGCTGATGCTTGGTGTGAATGGATGGCAATTTATCCATCCACAAGGTGCGAATATCCCACTTTTTATAAAATTCGGGCATGATGTCGGGCGCGTATAGGCTGGTATAAATGGGGCTATCGGGGAACATCATCACCAAATCGGCGAGGACATCTTCCGCGCCACCAATTTGATTAAGCCAATCATGGATGAGGGCGAGTTTCATAATGATGTTGTTCCTCACAGATATGGTGTAAGGGCGCAACATGTTGCGCCCTTACGGG
>JALONZ010000400.1 GCA_025454675.1 Anaerolineae bacterium
CGCCGCCGAAGCAGGCGCGTTTGATGCGCTCGGTTATTTTGGTGTCGAAACGCTCACATTCGCCACATTCTGGTTCCCCCTGATTTTCATCGGGTTTGCAGTGTTGGCAGGTGTGTTTCCCTTCCACAACTGGTCGCCCGATGGTCACGTTGCCGCGCCGACTGCGGTTTCGATGATTCACGCGGGTGTGTTGATGAAACTCGGCGCGTATGCCGCGTTGCGCTGTGGTGTCCAATTGATGCCCGAAGGCGCACAGGCGCATCTGCCGTGGATTGTGTTCCTCACGCTGGTGAATGTGGTGTATGGCGCGTTTATCGCCTTCCGACAACGCGACTTTAAGTATGTCATCGGCTTCTCATCGGTCAGTCACATGGGGCTGGTGAGCATGGGTTGGGCTTCGATGAATGTCATCGGCATGACGGGCGCAGGTTTGCAAATGTTCAGTCACGGCGCGATGACGGCACTCTTCTTCGGTTGTGTGGGTATGGTTTATGACCGCGCACACACGCGCGATATTCCCAGTTTGGGCGGGTTCATCAAGAAAATGCCTTGGGTGGGGTTTGCCTTCATCATCGGCGGTCTTGCCAGTATGGGGATGCCCGGTTTAAGCGGGTTTGTGGCGGAGTTCCCCATTTTTATGGGCATGTGGGCGGCATCGGACAGTGTGACGTTGCAAATTGGCTCATTCACCCTATCCAATTATTATTCAGTGATGGTCATTTTGGCGGCATTAGCCATTGTCATCACGGCGGCGTATGTGTTGCGTGTGACCAGTCAGGTATTCTTCGGTGAATTTGATGCCGAAAAATATCCAGAGGTCGGTGATATTGCCATTACAGACCGTGTGATTTTGTTATTACTCGGTGTCCCCTTGATTTTGGTCGGGATGATGCCGTTTTTGATGGCTCCAATGATACAAGCGGGTGTTAATCCGGTTGTAGCGATGTTGGGAGGATTATAATCGTGGGCGAATTCAATTATTTACAACAATTGCCCGCCATTGCGCCCGAAATCGGTCTGACGATTTTGGCGGTTGTGGTGTTGGCACTGGATTTATATTTGCCAGAAAGTCGGCGCAAAGGGGTGGCATATGTCGCCGCCTTTGGTATGCTGGGGTTGGCGATTACCCCATTCATCTGGCTACCAGACCCTAGCATCGAAAGCTATTGGGGTGGGTTGGTGCGGTTTGATGTGTTGGCGCAAGTGTTTAAGGTGATGGTGCTATTGGCGGGTGGTATAACCTGCTTGATTGCCGCATCTACCCATGATTTGGGGCGGAAAGGTGAGTTCTACCTCATCGTCATCGTCTCTACATTGGGTGCATCGTTATTGAGTGCATCCAGCGACCTCATCATGATATTTGTGGCGCTAGAAACATTATCCATCCCCTTGTATGTCTTGGCGACCTTCCGCAAACACGATTCACGCTCCATTGAAAGCGGTATGAAATATTTCTTGTTTGGGTCATTCGCCTCTGCCATCATGTTGTATGGGTTTAGCTTGTTATATGGCTTCACCTCACAAACCAACATTTATGCCATTGCCGATTACATGACCGGTCCCGAATTCGGATTGAGCGCCGTGCCGATTGTGGTGGCGTTGGTGCTGATTTTTGTGGGATTCGGCTTCAAAATTAGCGCCGTACCGTTCCATTTCTGGACACCCGATGTTTATGAAGGCGCTCCGACCCCTGTTACGGCATTTGTGAGTGTTGCCAGCAAAGCGGCAAGTATGGCGGTGTTGATGCGTATCTTGATTGCTTTGTTCCCCGCCGAATTTGTCATCAATGGGCAAATTATGCAGGAATTTTGGATTCAACTGGTCATCATCCTCGCGGTGATTAGCATGACCGTTGGGAATGTATTGGCGCTGGTGCAAAAGAATATCAAACGGCTATTGGCGTATTCATCCATCTCGCAAGCGGGGTATACGCTCATCGGGATTGCCGCCATTCAGTCCATGCGCCTGACCGAGGGCATGACCGACATCAGCCAAAGCGCGGCGGCGCAGGGTGTGGCGGCTGTGACATTCTATATGTTTATGTACACCTTCACCAACCTCCTCGCATTCGGTGTGGTTGTCATCTTCACCGAAGCAACGGGTAGCGAAAGCATTAAAGACCTTGCAGGACTTAGCCGTCGCAATCCGTGGCTGGCATTAGCGATGACGATTGGCTTGTTGTCATTGGCAGGCATTCCACCCGCCGCAGGCTTCTTTGGCAAATTCTTCTTGTTCAATGCGGCTGTGACGGCTGGCTTGGAATGGTTGGCGTTGGTGGGCGTGTTGAATGCGATTATTGGGCTTTACTACTATCTGACGGTCATTAAAGTGATTTATGTTGACCGCCACGAAGATGATGATGTCCCGATTACGCTGAATGTGACCAATGCGTGGATGCTTGGTGCAACCACCATCATCGTGATTGTGTTGGGGGTGTTGCCACAAGCCATCTTCAATTGGGCATTAAGTAGTGCCAGCACCTTGTTTGCATAATCGAAATAGGGTAGTGGGATTTTACGCAGGACATTTTGTATGTAGGGGCTTGCCATGGCAAGCCCCTACGCCCCTAACATGCCCTATTAGAGAATTTGAATAATAAATCGCTAAAAAAATTGTTGTTTTATGGTAATTTTTTACCCTTTGTGATAAAATGCGCGATTGTTAGCGTAAGGTGGCGCATGAAGCCAAGTAGCTCATGAAAAATCAATCAAACGAGATGAAAAATCGGATTCACAACCTAACCATCGCATTTATTTCGGCACAGGCGGGTTGTGCGACACTCATCATCATCACAATTGCCCTCATATTGGGAGCATGGTTGGGAACACTACTTGGTCAGCGTGGCTTATGTATTTTTGGCATGGTCATCCTGAGTGTGCCAGTCAGTTTGTACGTCATGTTGTGGATTGCGATGCGGGCGGTCAACTTGCATATTCGCGCAAAATCCACTGAAGATGAAAGCACAAACTAATTTATACAACTTTTAAGGAGGTTTTATCTTTGAGAACAACACTTTATTTTTCTTACCGCAGAAAGGAGAGATAGTCCATGAATACAAGACAACGCGGCTTTATTGCTTTAGGAATTATCCTATTTGTCGCTATCGTGTTTTGTGGTCTCATCCCCTTCGTGTGGATGCCTAGCATGGGTATTGGTGTGGCACTCCCCGTCATTACCGTCCCCGGTGAAGTCGTGCAAGCCGACTTTTTGCCCGGATGGAATTTGACGAACTCGTTCATCGGGACGATTCTCACGGGGTTGTTGATGCTCCTCATCACGGGTATCCTGTGGCTGATGACGAAGGGGTGGACACGCGAAGTCCCCAGCCGTTTGCAAAGTATGTTTGAAATTCTCATTGGCGGTTTCCGTAGCTTCTTGGCGGGTATTGCTGGTGATAAACTCCGCACGACACCCTTATTGTGGCCCATCGTGGCGACCATCTTCTTCTTTTTGCTCACCGCAAATTATATGAAGTTGCTCCCTGGTGTTGAAACTGTGGGTAAAATGCACTGTACATATGCGGGCTTTAAGGGTTATCCCATGATTAAAGTCAATGCGAATGG
>JALONZ010000401.1 GCA_025454675.1 Anaerolineae bacterium
CGACTAGCACGCAGTGCGTATGTCGTCCACCAGACACGCCGCTACGGTGCGTCCGATGTTCGTAAACAAAAATGCGGATGATGTTCGTAAACAGTACAAGTGTAATGGCTGTACTAGACCCTTTAGGGTCGTATGTCAGCCATAAATACTACGCCGTCCACAGAGGTAAATTGCCCAGCGCAACGATATGCGTCCATTTGTTGGGGTCGCCTTCGGTGAAAATGGCGGCAATTTTGACCACCACGCCCCCCGCTTTTTCGATGATGGTCTGCATCCCCATGAGGGTGCTACCGGTTGAAATGACATCATCCAGCAACAAAACACGCTTGCGATTGACCAATGGTAAATCTTTTTCATCTAAAAAGAGTGTTTGTTCGCTCCCTGTGGTGATGCTATTCGTCTCGGCTTTGATTGCTTCGCCCATATACGATTTATAATGCTTGCGGAGTACGACATATGGTTTTTTCATATCCACACTGAGTTGATAAGCCAGTGGGATGCTTTTGGCTTCGGCAGTGACAATCACATCGAATGTTTGCGTATTCAGTTTGTTGGCGAGTGCGGTGCTGATGGCTTGGACGAATTCGGTATCGCCTAAAATATTGACGATGGCAATCCGCACATTTGGCGCGACTTCAAACAAGCGCAAATCACGGACAACACCATTCACTTCGACGCGGTGTGTTTGGGGAAAATTGGACATGGGAACAGCACTCCTAAATATGGTTATAAATATAAAAATTCAAATTTGTATTTTGTTGTGGACACGATATATCGTGTCCCTACACCCCATAAAATGACGATTTTCTCCCCCTCTCCACAACGTGGGGAGGGGGCTGGGGGGTGGGGTTATATTCTGTATTAAAAAACGAACTTGCATTATCGCGTCCACATATCATGATGACGGTTGATAATGCTCATCATGAAAAATGAGTTTTTCATCACACACATACGCCACATCACCAACACTAATTAACTGCGGGGTATCCATATTGACACCGCCCATCATCGTGCCGTTGGTGCTACCTAAATCTTCTAAATACAATTGATTCTCTTTGCGGATGAGTTGGCAATGAAAGCGCGAAACACCATCCACATTCATCACAATATCATTCTGGCTAGACCGTCCGATGCGGATTAAATCGCCTTTTAGGGCAAACGTGATATTATTCCATGTTGCATGGGTTGGCATAACACCCGGACGTTTTTCGATTTTGGGTGTATTTTCGATGACTTCGCTGTCTACCCGTTCCATAGATTGGGTTTGGCGTTTTTTCTGTTGCTCACGCAAACGGAGCATAACCGTATCTTCATGACGACTGTTCATTGTATAAAATGATTGCGTGGACATGGTTTTGCGGTTATACACATCATACCCACTCTCACCTTTTTCGAGGTCGGTGGCTTGTTGAACCAGCGCATTGCGTTCTTCGAGTAATTTGGGGTTATCATCATTCTGATTTTCAATCAGGCGGGCGGCATTGCGTAAAATTTGTGATGCTTCGTTGAATGCGCCTCTATCGGCTAATTGCACGGCGGTTTTACGGGCATTGGCGGCTTGGAGCAACAATACATTTTGATTGACCACCGAATTTTTGACGACAATCGCATTTTGTTGGGTGGTGGCGCGTATCATCACCGGTAACTCAACCACATGATGTTGGGTGGTGTTATTGTCGCGCAATTCATCATACTCAAAACGCAAATTGAGAATTTTATGTGACCCTTCGGAGTAGGGTGGGAGTGTAATTTCTAGCACAAGGGCTTTAATTTCTTCGGCGAACACATCACCAAGCCTAAAGGTGGTATATGCGCCATCAAATTTCATGGCATAGGCATTGAGCTGTCCCGCGATATTCACACCATCACTTGGCATGACCCCAATCACCAAATTTTGTGCCACCACATTGAGTAAGCCTTGTAATTCTTCTTGGAAAATTTGCGGGGTCACTTCTGGGCTTTCGATGAAATAAAATGCGCCCCCGCCCGCACTCGCCATTTCCATCATCAAATCTTCGTTAAAGTCATTGCCCAAGCCCATTGTCGTGGTCGAGACACCTTCGCCAAATTTTTGTTGTGCCATCGTCACCAGCTGAGATTTATCTGTCACACCGCGATTCGCCAAGCCATCACTCATCAATATGACGCGATTGACACTGGGGTTATCTAAATTTTGCGCCACCAATTTGCACCCCTCAAGCCAGCCACTGCTGAGGTTGGTTGTGCCACTGGGCTTAATTTCTGCGATTTTTTGGCTAATGGCATCTTTGCGTTGCACTTTTTCGGGGAGCAGAAGTGTCTCAACCGTATCGTTATATAAAACAATAGACAGGGTATCATTCACACCTAAATTTTGCACCAAAAATTGTGCCGCCTGACGGGTATAATCAATTTTATCCCCCGCCATAGACCCGCTACGGTCAATCACAAGGCTCAGATTCAACGGACGGCGTTTTCGATGATGCAAGGCTTCACCAGAGACGACCCGCGCCATCAGATAAATTTTTTGTGCTGTATTGGCTTTTAGCACATCATAATCAAGTACAAAATCTGCTTGCATGTGTCTATCCTTACGCTGTCTTGGCGAATTTATCTCTCTATGATAACACAAGATTACGTGCTTGTTGGGATGGAATTTTGCTGAATCTGCCCATCTACCAGATGCACAACGCGCTTCGCATGACGGCTCAATTCGGTATCATGTGTGACGATAATGACGGTCGTATTGGCTTGTTGCTGAATATTTTGGAGTGCCTCAATCACCACCGCGCCCGATTCTTGGTCAAGATTACCGGTGGGTTCATCTGCCAGCAAAATTGGCGGGTTATTTGCCAGTGCGCGGGCGATTGCCACCCGTTGTTGTTGCCCTCCCGATAATTCAAATGGGCGATGCCCCAAGCGGTCAGATAAGCCGAACATGGCTAACAGTTCTTTGGCGCGTTTATTGGGATTGGGGATGCGCTTGCGGGCGAATTGCATAGGCAACGCCACATTTTCGAGCGCGGTTAGGGTGGGGATGAGATTAAAAAATTGAAAAATAAAGCCGATTTTTTCGTTGCGGAGTTCAGTCAATTGGTCTTCGTTCATGCGGGTAATATCCACACCATCTATGGCGATTTTGCCAGTGGTCGGTTTATCTAACCCGCCCAAAATACCGAGTAGGGTGCTTTTGCCACTACCAGAGGGTCCGATAATCGAGACCATCTCGCCCCGTTCAATCGTCAAATCCACACCGCGTAGGGCGTGGATGATATTTTTGCCAAGATGTAATGCTTTGGTGATTTGAATTGCCTCAATCACTGCCATAAATTCAATTAATCCATATCGTAATCAATAAGATATGGATTAATTAAACCACAAGATGGAGAAATTGCCTACAGATTGGCTTTAATAATCATGCGGAAAACATCGGATTCGGTAATCATGCCGATGACTTTGCCCACATCATTAAGGACGGGCAAGCCACTGACTTTGTTATCATACATCAATCGTGCGGCGTTGATAATCGGCTCATTTGCACGCACGGTTAATACATCTTTGGTCATGATGTTG
>JALONZ010000402.1 GCA_025454675.1 Anaerolineae bacterium
ATGCCACCCCCGCCCCGACCAACCACCACACCACCACCATCGAATGTGATGCGCCCCGCCACATCCACCAATACCATGCGCCGTGTGGGGCAAACCAACGAAGTTGATGATTTATTATCCGAACTCACCCAAACCTACTACGCGGGGGATTATCAAGCAACCATCGAAGTGGCAAATCGGATTTTATCACAAGTCCCCAATAACCCCACCGCCACCGATTACCGCGAAAAAGCCGAAGATAACCTGATTCGCGGTGTCGTCCCCGACCATCGCATCCCATTTGATGCACGGGTGGCTTATAACCGTGCCAATTCGTTGGTACGGGCAGGTAATTATGAGGAAGCGGAACGGTTGTATCGAGAAGCGCGTGATTTGGCAGAACGCAGTGGCATCCTCACATGGAAAGATGCTGAACAAGCCATGCTCGATATTCAAGACCTCGCCTTAGCCCGTGAATTACTGAATGAGGGTGATAGGCTGATGGCGACTGATAATTGGTCGGATGCACTCCGTAAATATGAAGGCGCGTTGCGCGTGGTGGCAAATGACCCCCAAGCCGAAGAACGCGCGGAGAATGTGCGCCGTATTTTGGGCGAAACTGACCAAATCACCGTCAAACTCAGCATGATTAGTGGCACACTCGCCGACCAATCGCAACAAATTCAAGGGGTACTCACTGCGCTGGCACGGGTGCGCCAATTATTGCCTAATAGTCAACGACTATCATCCCTGCAAACCGAAGCGAATAACAAACTCGCATCGCTGAAGGCGCAAATCAATGACCAAGCCCAAGCCGCCCTTGCACGCGCTACCAACGCCATCTCGTTGGAAGAAAAAATGATGGTCAGTGGCGAAGCCTCACGTTTATTAGAACTAGGGGTTGAATTAGACCCCTCAGATACCCGTTTGGCGGGGTTGTTGAATGATGCACGCGCATTATCCGCCGAGATGCAACGCGCCCGCCAAACCCTAGAACGTGCATCCGCCATGATTGCCCAAAATTTTGATGCAGAATTGGCGCAAGCGCGGGCGATGTTGGCAAGCCTCAAAGACTATGCCCAAGATGAACGCTATCGGCTATCGGTAAACGAATTATTCAGCCGTCATTTAGAACGGGCAGAGGTGGCGCTTGAAGAAGGGGATATGACCGAAGCCAATACATGGCTGGATACCATGCGCGAAGAACCATTCCGCATTTTGGGGCGCAGGAGTGAATTATTACGCCTCGAAACCCAAGTGCGCCGTGAAAAACAACGCGGACGCTTATTGGTTGGGGCGATTATCGGCGGGATTATCATCGTTTTGGGCGCATTGGCATTCGTCACACGCCCACAATGGGAGCCTGTCTTATTTCCACCCCCGCCCACACTCACCTATACACCATCCGTCACACCGACAGCAAGCTATACACCAACGCCAAGTGATACCCCCACCGTTACCCCAACATCAACGGCGAGTATCACCCCATCGCCCACCAATACACCCAGCAATACGCCCACAGCGACATGGACAGTCACACCATCGTTGACGGTGACACCATCACACACCCCAACCGAGACAAATACACCCACCCACACGCCAACGGTGACATCCACGCCCACGTCCACCAGCACACCCACGGCGACCTTCACACCGACCATCACCCCAACGCCGATTGCCATTTGTATTGTGGTGGTGCGTCAAGATAGTGCGGCGGTTGTGCGTGTGAGAGGAGGTCAAAATGAACAATCACTTGGCACATTGCCACCAGGAACAATCTTAGAAGTGTTGGCACAACAGCGTAATACCACCACCAACGCGGTTTGGTATAACATCAAAACACAAATTGGCGAAGCCACTCTAACGGGATGGGTGCGAAGCGATTTGGTGGAAGCCACCAGCAATACACAGTGTCCATTGATTCCATAAGCTATAAAGCGTAAGGGCGCAACATGTTGCGCCCTTACATGACATAGCAATATATTTTAGATTCGGGTTATTTATTGCCCGTTTTTCTTCATGATAGTCATCACATTTTCCATCATGGATGAAATTTCCATCGGCAACACAAATTTGGTGGATGGACTACTACCAATGGCTTTGAGCGTCTCTAAATATTGCAGGAGCATGGTATTTTCATCCAACACTTTAGCCGATTCCGAGATGGATTCCAGCGCCTTGCTAAACCCCTGTGCGCGGAGCAATTGGGCTTGGCGTTCACCTTCGGCTTCCAAAATGGCAGATTGCTTTTTACCTTCTGCCCGCAAAATATCCGCTTGACGAATACCTTCGGCTTCCAAAATGGCAGATTCACGTTCACCTGTCGCTTTTGTAACCGATGCGCGGCGTTCACGCTCGGCGGTCATTTGGCGGTTCATCGCATCTTGAACATCACGCGGTGGCACAATCTCGCGGATTTCCACACTGGTCACTTTAATACCCCAGCGTTCTGTCACTTCATCCAATTTGACGCGCAAGGTATCGTTGATTTGCTCGCGTTTAGACAGTACCGAGTCGAGGTCAATATCACCGATGACGGCGCGTAGCGTGGTTGTGGCGATATTGATAGAAGCACTGACCACATTTTCCACGTCCAAAACAGATTTGCGCGGGTCCATAATGCGGTAGTAGACCAAAAAGTCAATCGCAATGGGCGCGTTATCTTGGGTGATGGCGGTTTGTGCGGGGATATCCAAAAAGCGTTCCCGAATATCCACACTCACCGCACGTTCAATAAAGGGGATGACAAATACAACACCCGGTCCGCGTGTCCCTGCATACCGCCCCAACGATAGGATGACCAACCGTTGGTATTGTGGCACAATGCGTAACACCTGCGAGAAAAAGTAAAATATAAAAACCAGTATCGCAATGCCGATAAGCAAAGGTACTTCGTTCATGAGTTCAGCTCCTCTTCTGTGTGCAAATCATCTGCGCGTTTGCGCTTTAAACTCTCTACAATTAATTGTAGCCCATCTCGCTCTATTACCACCACTGATTCCCCCGCTTTGATGGCATAATCACTGGTGGCTGTCCAAATTTCACTTTCTACCAACACTGTCCCCATCGGATTAATGTCGGTGGTCGCTTTGCCAATTATCCCAACCAATTCATCATCTTTCGTAGATGTGGCGTGTGGCGCTAAACCAATCCGCAGGGCAGGCAACAAAACAAATTGGCAATAAGTGGCTAAAAGCAACATGACAATCCCAATCACAAATGGCGAGACAGCCATGCCATTAAACAGGAATAAACCACCAATACCTTGTAGGATGATGCCCCCCCATGCCAAAATGAAATATTCATGTTTGATGAAAGGCATAATGGAATATCCCGCCACGCCGATAACCATCACCAACACCGCAAACCAATTGGTTGGCATTTGCAATAAAATCACACTACTCACAATCATGCCAGCAAATGCCAAAAATTCTAATGCACCTGTACCTGGTAAGTGTGTCGCTGTGACGGTAATCCATAAACTCATCACAAAAATGACAAATACAAGGCTTGGGTCTGTGAGTGCAGGAGTAATTGTCAAAAAGCCCATACATCAACCTTTCTTAATC
>JALONZ010000403.1 GCA_025454675.1 Anaerolineae bacterium
AGGTTGTTATATTCGTGTCGTCTATCCCAAATGATTAAATCGTCATAGATGAAGCCAATTTCTTCCATCATCATCGCAACATCGGCATGAAAGGGATAAAATTTGTTCTTTTTGCGAATATCCATCACTACCACACAACAATAACTGCCTGCTTTCATGGTGGTATACACAGGCTTGAATACCAGCGCCAATTCATTCATAAATTGCCGATAATCGTCAATTTTGCCCAAATCTTCAGTCGTATCGCCATAATCACGAATGGTTTTGCCATCAGCAGTACGTTCACGCGATAAAATATCCCAATAGGGCGGGGATGTAATCACCATATCTATGCTATTGGGTTGGATTTTATCTAATAGATGACGCGCATCCATCGGATAAACCCGACTTTCGGTGTCTATATCCGGTTGCCAAATATCACGCTGACGTAAGCGTGCTTCGGTGAGTTGAACATAATCGGCATTAATCTCAAAGCCAATTCCAATGCGCCCCATTCGGGATGCCGTAACAACTGTTGACCCACTGCCCGAAAATGGGTCTAAAATCATTTTTTCGGATGTGCGGGTGAATGTTTCAATCAGGCGCTTGACCAATTCGCTCGGAAAAATGGCGGGATGTCCCAAATCGGATTCTTCTTTGGATTTACGAATATCCGACCATATACTAATCGAATTTTTTGTCCAATCTTTGCCACTTAAATCATTGGCGCGTTTGGTATCAGGTGAATGAGATGCTAATTCAACATCTTTTTCGGATGGCTCATCGAATATGGGTAATTGGCTCAAGAGAGAGTCCTCTTTATTCGCTAACTTATCAATTAACTTCATTTTAGGACAAATTTGCGACAAATCAAATGATAATATGAATGTGGGCAAAATGGTTGGTTGCATTAGCAGGGTACAAAATTATAAAATAGGATGAAACTTTGATTGAGGTGATACAAGATAAGCCTATGACCACTGAAAATCCACGCAACCGACAAAATAAAGCCCGTGACCGCCAAACACAGCGCAAACAACGCGAAGCAATGGCTGTTCGGATGGTAGACCCCGAAAATGTGCCACCGCGCGAGCCTGTTCTTTCTACTGATGAATCAAACGCGCAACCCTTTGATGCGATGGCACGCCCGCGCACACGCGCCAGCACCCCCCGCGCCACCTCGCGCAACGAAGCCATTACCCGCCAACGGTCTGCCCGCTATACATCGCGTAGCCCGCGCACAGAATTGAATCGCCGCCCGTCTGCACGTAAGCCGATGCAAGTTGAGCATATCGGACAATTGGATTGGTATGACATCCGCCAAATGATTGGGTTGTGGATAAAAGATGCTTTTTGGTATATCCGCAAACACCCGATTATCATTCAAAGTATGGTGGTGATGATGATTGTGGCGGTACTCATTCATTATGCCAGTTTTGCCCTATCGGGACGCATTTTTCCGTATGTGAAAACGATGGGCGTGGATATTGGCGGATTAACCACCCAAGAGGCAGAAGATAAACTGCGTGCGGTGTGGGATGCGGGGTATACGATTGAGTTACGGGTCGGTAATGAGCCAGTTGGCAAACCAACCGCGCAACAAATGGGGTTTGAACTCGATGTTCCTGCCACGATTGCCCAAGCGCAAGCGGTGAGTTTTGGTGCGATTCCCTTTGGGCGTGATGTTTCGCCTGTGGTGACGCTTGAAGAAATTACATCCACCGATTTTTTGCTCAATTTTGCGGATGAGGTGTATCAATCTCCCATCAATGCCCTTTATGAATGGCAAAACGGAACATTGACTGGGCTATCTGGTGGGGTAGGGCGCGAATTGAATTATGTCCGCACCACCGATAAATTGAACGCCCGCATGACAGATGTGATAGTAAATAAACGGTTTGACCTCGAAATGTCGGTGTTGCTCCCTGTTAATGATGACCCCGAACCGTATTTAGATGATGTGATGCGAATTGTGAGTCAACCACTCGAATTGCGCGGATATGACCCTTATACCAATCAATTTTTCACATGGGCGGTTGACCGCGATACATTCACGGAGTGGCTAATGGCGGGGGATGAATCGCTGGTTTTGCGAAGTGATACATTCTCGCAATTTGTGGATGAAATCAATACCACCCTCAACCCAGCCGATAGCAATTTGCGTTATATTGAGCCGACAGAAGCCACCGAAAAAGTGAACCTTGCTATTGCCGAAGGTCGAACACAAATTGATTTGCGGGTGCGTTATCGCCCAACCGTATATGAAGTCCAGCGTGGTGATACGGGTTTCCGTATCGCGCGGCGCACAGGCATCCCATTTTTTCAAATCCGTGATGCCAATAGTGGGCGCAACCTCGATATTTTGTCGGTGGGGGATATTCTGAATTTGCCCTCGCGTGATATTGCCCTGCCACACACCCCCGTGCCTTATAAGCGCATTGTGGTGGATTTGAATGAGCAAGAACTCATCGCATTTGAGAATGGCGAAATTGTTTTTCAGTGGGAAATTTCATCAGGGGTATCTGATGCACCGACATCACCCGGAATTTATCAAATTCTCAGTCATAATGATGTGGCATATGGGAGCAGTGTGACACTGTGTGATGTATCGGGCGTGAGTTGCGGTGTGTGGGAGATGAGTTGGTTTATGGGGATTTATGAAGTCGTCCCCGGTATCGTCAATGGATTTCATGGCAAGGTCATTTTGCCCAATGGAAATTTATTAGGCGATGGCTTTGTGGGCTTTCCCTATACCTTTGGTTGTGTCATGTCGAATGATGCCGATGCCAAAACACTTTATGATTGGGCAGAACAAGGGGTTATCGTTGAGATTATCTCCAATGAATTTGAACCCACCAGCGACTTAGGTCAACTTGCCAAGCAGATAATGCTCGGAAATGCCTACTAAATAGTTGTGCAATTTGTATGAAGTTGAGTCCGTTCAAATCGAATTTTAATCCCTTTTTAATCACAAGTGGAAGTGCTTCCACTTGTGACCCCCTAAAAACAGTCCTAATAACGGGTCATAATGGGTCTATGAGTCTTTGAAAAAAAATTAATTATCGATAGTGCAAAGACGAACACACATTAAATTTCATAGAAATCTCATTTTTCTTTGACAAATGGCATTTGTTTCGCTACACTATCCCTCAAGTTAAGTGTGTGGAACACCCTAACTAAACTTATTAAAAAACATTTTTGACGTTCCACACTGACTATTCCAACGCCCCGCAAGGGGCGTTTTGCATTCTCCCCTCAATGTGTCATAATAGCCTGCATGTTATAGATACCTTAACGAAAGCGAATTTTGTGATGAGCAAACAACGGCGACAATTTGGCACATGGTCTAGCCCATTATCACCCGCGATGATGACCACAACCCTGCGTTTGAATGATGTGGCATGGGATAGCGATGGAGAGACACTGGTATGGTGCGAGAATCGGGACGGGCGGGGTGTATTGATGGCACAAACAGGCACCGATGCCCCGCGTGAATTGACCCCCAGTGACCAATCCGTCAAAGGGCGCATTTTTTATGGCGGTGGTGAATTTTGTGTTGCCAATG
>JALONZ010000404.1 GCA_025454675.1 Anaerolineae bacterium
GCAAAATGTTGCCCGGCTTCAGGTCGCGGTGGACAATATTTTTGGTATGGGCAAAATCTAGCGCATCCGCCACTTGGGTTAAGAGTCGGGCTGATGTCCCTAATCGCAAGCCACGTTCTTGTTTGATGCGGTCTGCCAAACTGCCCCCCGCCAAATATTCCATGACGATATACGGACGGCGTTGATACATGCCAAAATCGTATAGGGGGATGATATGTGGGTGTTGGAGCTTTTGCATGATGCGCCCCTCGCGCAAAAAGCGATAGACCACCTCTTCATGTTCTGCCCAACTGATTTGTAGCACTTTGACCGCCACTGGTGGCACAGTATCGGGGTCGCCGATTTTTTGGGCTTTGTATACCACCGCCACACCGCCCGCTTTGATGTGGTCGGTGATGAGATAATCGTCTATTTGTTTGCCAATCAGGATTTCATTATCCATCTGCCACAACTCCCTCAAAAAATGCAACCGCTAATGCGCCTAATTCATCCACCGCATACCCACCTTCTTGAATATACACCGTTGGCAGGTTCATGTTATCAATCATGCGCCCCATGCGCGTATAAACCCCTTTGGTCAATTTGAACGCGCCCATCGGGTCATTGATATACGTATCAAATCCCAATGACACCACCAACGCCTCCGCGCCAAATGCGTGAATGGCATGGATAGCGCGGTTGAGTGTCTCCAAATAGGTTTCATCATCCGTCCCGTGTGGCATGGGGTAATTGATGGTCGTACCCACACCTGCGCCAACCCCAATTTCATCGGCGTAGCCGGTGGTATGGGGGTAATCTATGATGGGGTCAGAATGAATCGAGATGAATAGGACATCGGGATTATCATAAAAAATATCTTGTGTGCCGTTGCCATGATGGTAATCCACATCCAAAATGGCGACTTTTCCCCGACTCCGCAAATTTTCGGCGGCAAGCGCGGCATTATTCAGATAACAATAGCCGCCCACAAAATCGCGTCCTGCATGATGCCCTGGCGGACGGCACACCGCATACGCCCGTTTTTCGCCGTTCAACACGGCTTGAGTCGCATCATAAGCGAGGCTGGCAGATGCCAAAATTGCCCGCCATGTGTTTTTACCGATGGGGCAGGTGCTATCGCTCAGATAGGCTTTGGGCGGGTTATGTAACCCACTTTTGCCGTGCGCGGGCGGATGAAAAATGGATTCGTAGTAATATTCGTCATCCGTCAATTGGTCAGCCAGTCCATACACCGTATAATCGGCACGGATACGTGCTTGTGATTGTTCCCCCAGTGTCATCAGGTAGGTTATCATATCGGGGTCGTGGATGGTATGAAGCAAGTGGGGTGCGATGATGCTTTCCTGATATTTGAGGTCAAATAGCGGTGATGCTGTGATGGCATGATGAATAGCCTCGATGCGCTGTGGCATTTCATAATATGGGACGATACGCCCATGCAAAAATTCACCACGCGGGTTATGCAGGGCGTGGTGCGGTGAATAGAACGTGTGCAGGGGCGTTTTGGTCATGCCGATGGATAGCCTTTCGTAATGCACATATCAACATCTTAAAGTATAACCGCAATCCCCCCGCTTGAGTAGGGGTTAGCCATATCACACGCTATTATCAATTATTTTTGAATTTACCCTCGTCTTAATTGTTAAGAGCATGTAAATTGTTTATAATAGGCGTATATTGAATCATTTGAATGGAGCAATTATGAGTTATCATATTGTATGGGCAGTTGAAAAACGGGTGCTACTGAGTACATTCATTGGCAACGTGACCAAAGATGACCTGATTAATTATACCAATCAGACACGGGAATTGGTAAAACAAGGCGTGCCACCCATTTATCACATCAGTAATAGCTTGCAATTGGCTAAAGTGGAACTCTCTCTCTCGGCATTATTCGCATTGATTAAATCAATCGGCATGTTTGGTGAATTGGCGTGGCAAATTGATGTCAACCTGAACCCGACCAACAAAATGCTGGCATCCCTCAGCAGTCAAATTTTGCGGATTCATACCCGCACCATGCCCAGCATGTATGATGCCGTGACATTCATCAAGCAACTTGAACCCGGACTTGAAAATGCCGTATGGAATTTGCCCGAACCATTAGAGGTTAAACCATGATTGCACTGGTAACAGGCGGGACGGATGGCATTGGTAAAGCGGTGGCGCTTGAACTGGCAAAACAGGGCGCACAGGTGATAATTGTAGGGCGCAACGCGCAAAAAGGCGAACACGCCCTCTCTGATATTCGCGCCCAAGCCCCAAACACCACTATCACCTATCGTCAAGCCGATTTATCGCTCATGCGTGAGGTGAACGGGTTGGCGGAATGGGTTAAAAGCACCTATCCACCCCTCAATTTGCTGGTTCATAGTGCGGGGGTGATGCTTCCGCGTAAGACCCTGACCACAGAGGGGTTAGAGACGGTGTTCGCGGTGCAATATTTTGCGCGGTATTGGCTGAATATGAACTTGCTCAGTCATTTTGCGCCAGATGCGCGGGTGATTAACATCTCGGCGGGTGGGACGATGCCGATTAAATTGCATGTAGATAACATCAACAGCCAAAAGCTGTATCACGGTGTCTATACGCTGATGCACGAATCGGTCGCTAATGATGTGATGACCTTGCGCCTCATCCGCACGCACCCGCACATCCGATTTTATGGGTATGGACCCTTTTATGTGAAAACCAATTTATTCAGCAATATGCCATTTTTTTTCAAATTATATTCCAATGTATTCGGTAGTCTGATGGCAGGCACGCCAGAACGCTCTGCGCGGGATGTGATGAACTTGGCGACGGGTGAATATGAGGCGGGGTTATATGCGCGAAATTGCAAACGGATTATGCCCAACAAACACCGCGCCGATGTGCATTTACAAGATGAATTATATACCGCCACCGAGAATTTGATTCAAATGGCGCTGAGACATGGTTGAGAAATTAATCGAAATTTATGTGAACTTCATCGGCGTAGCTGGCTTTTATAGTCAACGGTAAACTCGATTAGCAGATCATCTAGAGAGCAAATAGTTGTAGATTAGTTTGTTTCTGAAAGCTCTTTCGTATTCCGATTACCTCCCAACTACTTCATTGTATGCATTACCAGTAGACCGCACTCGCAGACAACTCCACTCGGGAAAGCATCAAGGAAATCAAGCGAACGTTTGTGCGTTCTTTCTGACGTCCCTTTGCTTACTTGTCACGCTCTCAAGTGATATGGTAAAATTCTACGCGCCTCTGAAATCGCTGCAGTGTAGGGCTGGTGCCGGGCAAGTGCTGTTCGTCCATTCATTCGCTAATGGCAACCAGATTTATTTTCATTTCATTTATTGATGTTTACGTACGGTATGTGCGTGGAGCACGGGTGAGGTTGAACCAGCATCGCCGGGGTGTCGCCGAAGATAGGGGTGGAGCGACACGGAATGGATCGAGCGCGCGATTGGGATGATGTTCTCGTAGCAGCTGCCGCGCATGCATGCGTGCTGCATTGTCCGATACTCGGGAAGGTCAAGTATTTCAATGCCACATATCTAAG
>JALONZ010000405.1 GCA_025454675.1 Anaerolineae bacterium
ACCCCACCACCAAAAAGTGAAAAAAGACGGGGCGCAGGGTTAACACATAATCGGATAATCCGAGTAACGGTTGTGCAACCAATGCCACACCCATAAATAGCGCGAGGACGAAATACATCAATCCGATTTTGATATGATACCGTGTTAAAAGAGGCATGATTCACCATTCGTTATGAGATAGGATATAGACATACCCTATCTCTAACACGATTCCAGATTAATGACCAGACCCTTCTGGCAGGGTTTCACTATGATAAATATCAGGATTTTCTTCACCTTCTACGATGAGGAAGCCCGCCAAGCCACGTTCTAGTCGGCTGAGGGAGTGGTCTACCAAGATATACCGACCGGGTACTTCTACCGTGAATTCGACAATGGTAGACCCACCCGTTGGGACGAGTGTGGTTTGTACATTAACGGCTGGCTCGCTCATTGCCCCCTCTTGATACACACGGTCAAAAATTTCGCCAATCACATGGAAGGATGAGGTGTAATTGGGTCCGCCCACGCCGAAATAAATCCGCACCGTTTCGCCGACATTGGCACGCAATACATTTTCATCACTGGTCAAACCACCCACAGCACCATTAAACACCAAATAATCGGCATCTTCATCACGCATATGTTCCATGCTAAATTCTTGATGACCTGCTGTGCCATAATCATGTTTGGTATAAATATCGCCTTGCATCACATAAAATTCGCGGTCAACAGGGGGCAATCCACCTTCTGGCTCGACTAAAATTAACCCATACATCCCCGAACTGATGTGATGTGGAATGCTGGCTGTGGCGCAATGATACACATATAGCCCCGGATTTAAGGCTTTGAAAGTGAAACTGGTCTCGCCACCCGGTAATGTTTGGGTATAAACCGCCCCGCCACCTGGTCCCGTCACACTATGCAAATCAATTGAGTGTGGGAACATGCTTTCGGGGTCGTTTTTCAGATGAAAATCTACGGTATCACCAACACGCACCCGCAACATCGGACCGGGAACTTTGCCATCAAATGTGAAATAATTGAAGGTTGTGCCATCCGATAAAATACCTGTCACTTCCACCGTTTCCATATCCACGCGCAAGGTCATCGGGTCACGGTCGCCAACGGGTGGTGGCACATCAGCCGGATTCCGCACAATCGAAACCGCATTCGGGTCGGCGGGGGCAATCGGGGCGGGCATATTCATAGTGTGGTCGCCTTGTGATGATGCCGTATATAAGGCTTCTTCATCACCTACTGTCACTTCCCCTACCACGCGCAATGTGCCAAACATGCCAATATCACGATGCCCAACCACTGTGCAGTAATAGATGAAATCACCTGGCTTGTCTACCACAAATTCCAATACGACCGTCTGTTCATCTGCCAACATATCACCAGTATGAACATTAAACTCGTCAATTTTCAGGTCATGTTGAACTGGGTCGCCATTAATCACGGTCAGACGCACGGTATCGCCCACATTGGCGGTCAACATGGGGTTAATAAGCCCGTCAATCGTCCCGCCTACCCCAATAAATGCCATTGGCGGGGTTTGCCCAATGATGGTACGCAGGGTATATTCGACCACTTGCGCTTCTTGGCGCACATCACTTATGTGTTGAAATTCATTATTTTGACGTAATGCTTGTGCGGTGGCGTTATCTGCCAAAACTTCTGGCGCGCCAATTTCGATGTTAATCGGTACAAGCGCAAAAAATAAGACCAATAGACCAATCAATACAAACCCAACAATATTTGGATTAACACCTTTTTCGTTCATTCTAAATCTCCCTCACATCGCAAGATAAGATACGGAAGTTCAATTGCAGATTGAGGGCAAATCGTTTCACATGTGGCACAGTAAATACATCTGTCTGGGTAAATGAGGACGGCTTTTTCATCTTTCCAGCCTAATGTACCAGTTGGACATTCCACAATACATGCACCACATCCATCACAACGACTTTCTGTTATTCTGGGCAACCAACTTTGGTCAGACATAAAACAATTCACCCTTCTGCAATTGAATACTATTCACAGTTTAGACGGGTGAATCATTTTTGAACTTCATCTATCTGAAGTCTGAGAAAAAATTGAGTGATTAAATGACAAATGTCATGGGGGAAATAGGATATTCATCATAGCATGGCAATAGAACGCAAAATATCTTCGCGCACAATAATAATTTTATGGCGGTCAAATACAATTGCACCAGCCCCCTCCAATTCACGCAAAGCAGTGCTGATGGTTTGTGGCGTAGTGGCGAGGTGCGATGCAATCGTGGCACGGGTGACACCTTGCCCGCTCAATGCGGGGTCATCCACCTGATTCAGCACCAACCGCGCCACACGCACAATCACGGAATATAACGCGAGTTCTTCAATTTGGCGGATGAGCCCGCGCACACGGCGCGATAAAATTTGAATCACCCGTAAAGCAAATTTAGCATCGCGCAAAATCAATTCTTGAATCACCTGACAAGGCAACACCCACAAAATACAATCACTTAATGCGGTTGCGTTGGCAGGATTTAACCCATTATCAAAAGCAGGTATGTCATTAAAGGTATCTTTATCGCCAAAAATGCGTAAAACATGCTCCCGCCCTTCTGGATTCAATTTATAAATTTTGACCCGTCCCTGCTCAACCAGCCATAAACCACTAGCGGATTCATTTTCCAAAAAGATAATTTCATTGGGCGTAAAAATATGCCGTTGGGCATGGCTCACTAACCCACGAAGTATATCTGGGGCAAGGTCTTCAAAATAAACTAAGCTCCTAAAATAGGCAATGAGCATATCATCTTTTTTCATAAGGATTTTTGCTCAAATAAGCTCGCCCATCATCACAATCACGGTGCATTTGGTCAATGAGGGCTTGCAGACTATCAAATTTTGCCTCTGGGCGCATATATTTTTCAAATGTGACACTAAGCGTTTCGCCATAAATATCGCGGTCAAAATCCAACAAATATGATTCCACAGTCACCCCACGATACCCAAATGTGGGGCTAATACCCACATTCGTCATTGCCATAAATCGTTCATCATTCAGAGTTGCCCACCCCGCATAAATTCCATTGGCAGGGATAATATGCCCTTCCCATACCGCGATGTTCGCCGTTGGGAAGCCCAATTCGCGCCCACGTTTCATGCCATGAATCACTTCGCCCGATAGGGTATAACTCCAACCAAGCCACTCGCGCACGCGCTCCACATCACCCCGTTGGAGGGCATCCCGAATGAGTGTACTGCTAATAACCCCGCCCGCAATTTCGCTTTGTACCATATCCACCACTTCAACCGTAAAGCCTTTTTGCTCACCAGCCTCACGCAAAAAAGCAACGTTCCCCTCGCGTTTATACCCTAACGCAAAATCTTCACCAACCCATAATTTTTCGGGACGCAGGTGCTTCATCAGCAAATCCACAAAATCCTTCGCCCGCATATAACGTGTTGCATCATCAAATGGGTGCGTTATCACATAATCCACACCCAAATTGAGCAAATTTTGGGCGGGTTGGTCGGGGTGGGTGATGTAATA
>JALONZ010000406.1 GCA_025454675.1 Anaerolineae bacterium
GGAATATGGGTGGCTTGATTCGCAATATCCCTGTCACCGCGTGGACATTCATCATCGGTGGCGTTTCGCTGGCAGGCTTCCCACTATTGACCGCAGGTTTCTGGTCAAAAGACGAAATTTTGGCGGATGCGTGGTATGTGTGGTCTGGGACATCATCGGTTGTACATATTTTTGTGTTCATCATGTTGGTGATGGCGGCGTTCTTAACTGCCTTCTATACCGCACGCCAATTGAGCATGACATTCTTGGGTAGTCACCGCACCGAAGAAGCCGTTCATGCAGGCTTGGGCGGTCCGCGCAGTGTGATTAGTATCACCATGCAATTGCCACTGGTTATCCTTGCGTTTTTTGCGATTGTGGCAGGTTTTGTGGGTGTTCCCCCCGATTTCCCCATTTTCGGGAGCATTTTTGCGCCAGACGGAAACCCATTCTTCAATTTTGTGAAGTATAGCTTGCTGACGGAAATGCAACCACCCAAACCACCCTTTAACGCCATCCCTGTGCTGACCTCATTCGCGGTTGCGTTGGGCGGGTTGTATCTGGGTTGGCGCATGTATGGACGCACCCCGCTCAAAGCAGGCGAACCCGACCCGATGACCAAAATTTTGTCGCCGAGTGTGTATAAGTTGCTCCAAAATAAATATTACATTGATGAACTGTATACAGCTGTGTTCATCAAACCTGCCAAATGGTTCTCGAAGCATGTGGTGGTGGTATTTATTGATAAGGGCATCATTGATGGCACAATTCACCTCATCGCCCGTGTATTCACATGGATTGGCGACCTGTTCAAAGTGTTGAACTTGTGGCTGATTGACGGTGTTGGTGATGGTATCCCACAAGGGATTGCCAAATTTGGCACATGGTTCAAACGGATTCAAACTGGGCAGGTGCAACAATACATGTTGCTGGTGTTAGTTGCCATATTGCTCATGGGATTAATATTTGCGGTCTCGGCGGGATTTTTCCAACTGAGCTAAGTTAAATAGGTAGGGCATGGTGAACGCCATGCCTTTCTCTTGTCAAATAGGATTATTGCAAAAACGGAGGGATTTTCCGTACATGCCAACTTCGAACTTATTCGGTTTAGATGTATTGTCCATACTGGTGCTTGCACCCGCATTGGGCGCATTAGTCGTGGTGGCACTCCCACGCAATCCATGGTTAGGGCGAATTTTATCGCTCGCCATTGCGCTTGTGATTGGGTTGCTGGCTGTGATTGTGTTTTTTAGTTATGACCGTACCAACCCCGATATGCAATTCACTTCGCAAACGCAGTGGTTTCCATTGTTAAATGCGACATGGAATGTTGGGATTGATGGCATTAGCGCGGCGATGGTGTTGCTCACAGGGATTTTAGTCCCGTTGGCAATCCTCATTAGCTGGGAGATTGAAGACCGCACAAACGTGCATTTGGCGCTCATCTTGTTCTTTGAAACAGGCTTGATGGGTGTATTCGTGGCGCAAGATTTGATGATATTCTTCTTGTTCTATGAATTGAGCCTTGTGCCGATTTACTTCCTCATTGACCAATGGGGCGGTAAAAATCGCAAGTATGCCGCGACTAAATTCATGATTTATTCCATCGGTGGGACGCTGGGCATGTTGCTGGCAACCCAACTCATCGGTTGGACGGCGGGTACATTCAATATCAAAGAATTAACGACCTTCTGGCCTGGGTTTGATGGCACAGGCGGGGAAGGGATTTTCTTGGGGATTGATATTCAAACGGTGAAAGCATTGGCATTTGTCGGGTTTTTCATCGCATTTTGTATCAAGGTGCCTGTGTTCCCCTTCCATACATGGTTGCCCGATGCCCACGGCGAAGCGCCAACCGCAGGCTCGATGCTCCTCGCGGGTGTCATGCTCAAATTGGGTGCTTATGGTTTCATCCGCTTGGTTGTGCCGTTGTTCCCCGATGTATGGGTGGCAGATATTGGCTTACTCGGATTGAATATCACATGGGCGGGCTTATTCGCCTTTTTAGCCATGCTTGGGATTGTGCTAGGCGCATTTGCCGCGTTTGCCCAAACCGATATTAAGCGACTTGTCGCATATAGCTCGGTGAATCATATGGGCTTTGTGGCGATGGGTATCGCGGTGATGGCGGTGGTTTATGGTGAAGCCTATGTGAATGGGTCTAGCACCATGTTGCAAGACGGCATTATCGCCGCCAATGGTGCTGTGATGCAAATGTTCAATCACGGTCTTAGCTCGGCGGGCATGTTCTTGTTGGCAGGCGCGATTTATCATAAAACACATACCCGCGATTTGCGCGAATATGGCGGTTTATGGGTGAAAGCCCCCATTTACGGCGGGATTTTCATCTTCACCAGCATGGCGAGTTTGGGCTTGCCCGGTTTGAACGGCTTCATCGGCGAATTTTTGGTTGTGCGCGGGTCGTTCCCTGTGTTCACATGGTTGACCGTTATCTCGATGATTGGGCTACTGTTCACAGGGGCGTATATCCTGAAAGGGATTCGCGCTGTGTTGCACGGACCCTTCAACATGCGCTGGCGTGATACCAATGTCGAAATCGAATTGCGCGAATTTATCGCCATTGCCCCGCTAATGATTCTCATCCTCATTACGGGTATTTTCCCCAATTGGATTCTTTATGTCATCAACAACTCTGTAACACTTATGATGCAGGGGCTAGGATAGGAATATGTTTACATTTCCAGTGCTTACAGCCATAATTTTCATCCCGATTGTCGCGGCGGTTATCATCCTGTTCATGGATCCCAAACAACGCGACCTGATTCGGGGGACGACGCTGGCAACTGCGCTCGTCTTATTGGGACTTTCGGCGTTTGTCTATTTTAGTTATAACGGCGAAGTTACTCGTGCAGGCGGATTGCTTGAATCACAAGAACAACTGGTGGTAGATGGTGGCGATTTAGTCGCCAGTCAGATGTTCAAAGAGGCGCTACGCTTTGAAGAAAAATATAATTGGGTAGATAGTCTGGGCATTAGCTATCATGTGGCGGTGGATGGTCTAAGCGCCCCGATGGTATTGCTGACAGGCATGGTCGCGGTGGCTGGCGTACTCATTAGTTGGCGCATTGAAGACCGCATCCGCGAATTTATGGCATTCTTCCTCCTGCTGGTTGCAGGGGTGTATGGGGTGTTCGTGGCGGTGGATTTGTTCCTGTTGTTCTTCTTCTATGAACTCGCCATCTTCCCCATGTATTTGCTAATTGCAGGTTGGGGTTGGGTCAAATTGCGCGAATATGCCGCCATGAAACTCACGCTCTACATCCTGATTGGCTCGGTGGTTGCATTCGTTGGTGCGATTGCGATGGTCATCACCGCCAATAGCTTCTTTAATACCGAAGCAGGGGCGGCGGTCTTTGTCCAAGCGCAACAATCGGGATTGCTGTCCACCACAGCACCTAAATTTAGCTTTGACATCATTCAACTTACCATCGCCGCCGAAGCAGGCGCGTTTGATGCGCTCGGTTATTTTGGTGTCGAAACGCTCACATTCGCCACATTCTGGTTCCCCCTGATTTTCATCGGGTTTGC
>JALONZ010000407.1 GCA_025454675.1 Anaerolineae bacterium
CAACCACACTACCCCCAACGCCACATTCACCCACACCACCAATGGCACACCCAAATTATGCGTATATAACACACCCAATTCGAGTATCATCATGATGAACAACAAGCGATACGGTATTTTTTTGTGTCGGCTGACGGCATCCGCGCACGCCAATAACCCCAATGTCCATAATGGCACGGCGCTATAGGCGCGAACTTCTTGCGAATATTCCCATAATAATGGCGAAATGGCGAGTAATATCCCCAAAAATAACCCAATTTTTATCCCAAACCAACGTTGGGTTATCCACATGCCCACCGCGACCACACCCACACCATATAACACAGAGATATATCTCAGTGCGAGCGGTGAATTGCCTGCGCCTGCCAGTTGTAGCATGTGACCCGTGAAATAATACAGGAACGGGGTTTTATCATCGGGTGTGATGAACGGCGCACGCATGGCGCGGATGCTCCATGCCTCATCATGCCAAACCGATTCGACATTCAGCGTCATCATCCGCACGGCAAACGCACCCAGTAGGATGAGTATCATCAGCCCATGAAATTTTTTAGAAAATGCCATAAAAACCTCGTCCAACACCTGTCGTCATGGCTATAAGAGTAGCATAAAATGTAGGGATAGAGGGATGATTATTCTTCTAAATTGGGGTTGCGGTTAGGGCTATCATGTGTTTTTCATGGTGATATATCTCAATTTATGCGATAATAGGATGTGGGAGTGGTTGTGTCCCGGTGGATGCCACAGTCTTCAAAATTGATGGTAGGTTGTTTATGCAGGCTACGGTGGGTTCGACTCCCATCCGCTCCCGTTTCACGCACAATTTAGGAGGTTTTCATGTCCCAAGACCCGCAACTTCCCCAAGCAACAGATGAATTTGATTCGGATGTATTGATGAGCCAAGAACAACCCGAACAACGCGCATCACTCCAAGCCGATAAACCCCTCACCGACCCCACCTATGATTTGCTCAATTATGATGGATTCGCCACCACACTCGCCAGCAGTATCCAAACGATGATGCCACCAGAAGGTCTGGTCATGGCGATTTATGGACCTTGGGGCGCGGGAAAAACCACCTTAGTCGAATTTACCCTGCATCATCTTGAACAAATAGAAATCGAAAATCGCCCTGTTGTTGTCCGCTTCAATCCATGGTGGTTCTCTGGACACGAAAATCTCATCCGCATCTTTTTTGAACAAGTCCAAATTTCGCTCCGCAACAAATTGGAACAACGCTTTTATGCAGGGTTAGATGTCATGCGCGAATTGGGACGCATGGTATCCAAAACACCCATCCGCCCCATCCGCATGACAGGGACTATCGCGGGGAATTTGCCCACACCGATAGATGATGATGTTTTGACCATCAAAAAACAGGTTGCAGACCGCCTGCGTAAGCAAAATCGGCGCATTTTGGTGGTGATTGATGATATAGACCGCTTGATGGGCGAGGAAATTCGCCAATTATTCACCGCCATCAAAGCCATTGCCGACTTTCCCAATGTGATTTATCTGTTGGCATTTGACCGCGATGTCGTCCTCAATTCGCTAAATAAGGCGTTGGGCTATCCCGCCGATGATTATTTAGATAAAATTGTCGAAGTCGGATTTGCATTACCCCTCACTGACCACAGCGAGATGTTGCGCCTGATGTCGGAACAGATAGACACACTCATCGGCGAGACACCAGAACGCGACTTATTCGATATTTCGTTGTTCGGCAAAGTGAATTATCTGGGGGATGTGCATGAGTTCATCCATACCCCGCGCGATGTGTTGCGCCTCATCAATACCCTAAGTGTCACGTTTCCCGCCGTGAAAGAGGTGGTCTATCCGCCCGATTTTGTGACCATCGAAGCCTTGCGCGTGTTTATGCCAGATGCCTATGAAGTCATCCGCCGAAACAAGGTGTTGCTGACAGGCGCAAAAGCCTTGCCCGCGCATCAGCAATTTTTGGAACTGTTGGTGAATCAATTTGCCGATGATGAATTGCTACGGCGCATTTTGATTGGCTTATTCCCAAAATTTACCGCCGATTACACCGCATCCAGTGAACGCATCTGGCGCGAGCAAAAACGCATTTGCGCCCCAGAATGTTTTGACCAATACTTCCGCTTCTCCATCCTGAATAATACCCTCTCCGAAGCCGAATTGAACATCATCCTCTCTGCGGGTGAAGATAAAAAGCGCATGGGGGAGATGGTGGTGGCATTTGCCCATCAAAACCCGCCCCGTGTGGGGGCATTATTACGCAAATTGCGGGATAATGTGGGAAATGTGCCACTGGCAAACTTGCGCCCCATGATAGAAGCCTTTTTGGATATTGGCGACCAACTCATCAACCTAGAACCGCCCGTCCCGTATCGCCGTTACGATTCCAACCGCGCTGAATTGGTGCAATTGCTCCTCAAATTATTACGCCGTACCGACCCCAATAGTCATGCCAATATTTTGGAGATGGGACTCAAAAATGGTGCATCCAACCTTGTGCCGATTACCCTGATTTTCACCATCGGGCAACTCAACGGCAAATATGGGTATTTAGGCTTTGTAGATGAACGCGACCGTGTGGTCTTTGTGAATGATTTGCCCCGTTTACATACGGTTGTGCTATCAAAGATGGAATTAGTGGTCAATGCGCCAAATTTCATCCAAACCCGCGACTTTTTAGATGTGGTGTATATGTGGCTGAAAATCGCGCCCGAATCGGCACAAATTTGGTTAGATAAAACACTCGAAACGCCCAAACATTTCGCCTATTTCATCCGCCAATTCATGACGACACTCCCCAACGGCGAGGTGATTATCAGCGATGATATTGAACATTATATGCCCCTCGGCGATTTGGTGAATCGTGCCAAAAACATGCAAGAATCGAGCCTGTTCAAAGGTTCAGATATTGCCATTGTGAGCGTGTTTATAGATACGGTGAACAAGCAAGCGCAATAAATTATTTTTTAATCACGACATTAATCTGATTCACGCCTAACGATAAGGGTGTCCATGTCGTGCGCGTCACCACTTGGGCAAAGGCGGGCAATCCGAACATGCCGAATTGGATGGGTTTGGGAATGAGTGGCAAGTACGGCACATCCCATAACCCATCCCCAAATTGGCGTTTGACCACAAACCCCGCATCCATACACCAATTTTTCCACACCTGTGGCACTTGGCAATTGATATGCGTTTTATCTTTGCCAATCGCATCATTCTCGCGGTCTTTGAAACGCCGAAAGCTGTATTCAGGGTGAGGTGTGGCAAATAAAAATACGCCATTCGGTTTGAGTAACCGATACACATCGCGGATGGTGGCTTGCGGGTCTGGTAGATGTTCGACCAAGTGCAACGCCACAACCGCGCTAAATGTCCCCGCCTCAAATTGATTGATTTCCGCCACATCCATCTGATAGGCTTCGGCTTTGGGCGCATTGATTTTGGTCTGTTCGATGCTGTAATCAATCAGGTCAATACCCACACACGCATAG
>JALONZ010000408.1 GCA_025454675.1 Anaerolineae bacterium
AACAAATCATTTTAGATGTGTATCAGCATGATATATCATGCCATACAATTATCGTTAATCTTCAAAATACAATTCAAGTCGCGGGTCTAAGAAAATAATCGCATCAATTGACCCATTCCGATTAATCGTATTCGATGCGAAATTCAATTGAATTTGAACATAGGTTGCGCGGGCATCATAGGCTTCTTGAATCAACTCGGTCATATCTACCGTCTGGCATGAATTGACGGTTGTGAATGGTGTCGGATTTGTCGCTTCTGCGATCTGAATTTCAACATCCGATGCGTAATATGCCAACATCGAAATTTCTAAGTCACCAAACAAACTGAATGCACGGGCATTGGTCAGATAGCACACTTCCAAATTCAAATCAGCACGCGCCAACTGTTTGCCTTCTGATGGGGGCAAGCGGATGATGAGAACACTGCTCATACGGCGTTCCACTTCTTCAACAACCCAGTCACCAACTGTCACCAAGAAATTACTCGCTTCGCCATCGGTGAAAGTGGTCGTTTTAATCCAATCTACCCAACCATACTGCGGAATTTCTGTGGATGTGCCGGTTTTATTCAAAATGACACGATATTGTCCCGATGTTCCTTCACCATATCCTACACCAATCACATAATAGCCTGTTTCTGGGATGATAAAATCACGAATGGCAGAGTTATCAAACTTTTCTGCGGGGTCAAATAAATCATCATAACTTCGTGCTAATTCCACTCCATAGCTATCTTCAATCGTCAGGAAGGGGTCTAAATTACCACTCACAACCGAATGTGTAATGGCGACCACATCGCCCGCTTCGGCAAAGAAGGAATAATAATGGAACGAACCACCATTCAAACCATCGCTCACGCTATCGCCTAAACTCATTTCGTCCACAGGGATGAGGGCTTGTTGTGAACCCGTATCTTCGACGGCTGTCAATTGGAATGTGCCTTGTGAGCTACCCATCACTTGTTGGAAGCGGGTTGCGACAACGGTATAATCACCATCCATTGGCAAACGCACTTTATCGAGGGATGAATTGAAACCCAACTCTGCCCCATCATCATTACGGAAAATTTGCTGTCCTTGCGGGTCAAGCAAAATGAGATACGGGTCTAAATCGCCAATACTTGCCCGCATGGTAAACGTGACAATTTGACCTTGTGTACCAGAGAATGTATATAAACGGGCAAAATTTTCATTGGTAATGTCGCCTTGCACTGTATCACCCAATGCAAGCACAGTGGTATTAGCGACTGGTGTGGATACCACCCCGCCAGAAATCCGTTCCAATATCAATTCGTATTGCCCCTCACTTGTACCCGTCTCCCGATTAAAGCGCGTTGCCCAAATGGTATACACACCAGCTTCGGGAATCGTAAAGTCCCGCAAGTAGGCATTAAATCCGCCTTGCGGGTCATCATCATTGGATGCAATTTCCGCGCCATTGACTGAGAATAACACCACTTGCGGGTCTAATGTACCAGAAAGCATATTCACCTGAATCCCAATCACATCCCCCGCTTCTGCCACAAATTGATAAGCAACATAAGGGATATCATTGCTAATTTCGCCTTGCGCCCTCTCCCCATATACAATTGCATTTTGTGAAATTTCGGCGGTTGAGGTGGCTGTGGGTGTGGCAACAATCGGGTCGCCTAATGTCAATGACAATTCAAATGACCCTGCTGATGTGCCAGCAACCCCATTAAAGCGCGAGGCAATGATGGTATATGTGCCTGTTTGTGGAATTGGGAAATTGACCACACCAGGGTCATAACTTTGGAGCGAATTGAGGTCATCATTCACCACCAATTGAGCGCCATTCGGAGCAAGGATGGTTAAGTAACCATCCAAACCTTCTTCACGGTTGGTCGCACGCATTAAAATTGAGACCAAATCACCTTCTGTAGCTTCAAATGTGTAGCGTGCTTCATAATTTTCGCTGGTAATCGTTCCAGTCATCACATCACCATAGACAATCGGCACATCGCCAAGTGATACAGGTATTGCAGTAGCCACCATCGTCTCGGTAGGGGTGGGTGTCGGTGTTTCGGATGGGATAACTGGCGTTTCGGTGGGCGTAGATGTCGCTGTTTCAGTCGGTATCGTTGTTGGTGTTGATGTTAAGGTTGGTTCAGGCGTGAGGGTTGCTTCCTCTGTCACCACATTTATCGAAACGGGGGTGCTGATAACTTCTGTCACTTCAGATGTCAACACAACTTCTTGAGTCGGCTCAGATGTGGCGGTAGGCTCTTCGGTAGGCGTGATATCAGGCGTTATAAACTCTGTGGCTTCAAAAGTCGGTGTGAGTGTTAAGGTTGGTGTTGGGCTAGGTGTCTCGGTCACACGAGTCGGCACAATTGCCCCGCGTAATGGTGTAGCTGGCGGGGTGTCATTAGGCGAACACGCCGATAGTAAAACAATTGTGAATAGAATAACCAACAAAATGATGCGGTGTAGTTTCATAAAAATCGCTCCACGCCTCAGCAGAAATCAGAACACCTTCAATTGTAATCAAAATAACCCATCTTGGCGAATTAATTTGATGATGTGATGCCTGTTTTTGTCCCTTTAACACCTTTTAATCCGCGTGATGCGGTTAATTCAATCAGGTTGGTCTCATAGTTATAGGCATTTTTGCGTTTATCCGCATAAGCATCTTGTGCCAATTTAACCAATCTATCCACAACTTGCTGGGCAGAAAGTCCTGTCTCGCGCCACAAATAAAATGCTAATGAACCCGGCATGGTATTGATTTCGTTCAAATACACCGTGTCGCTATCGGGATAGACCAAAAAGTCAATCCGCGCAATGCCCCGCCCATCAATTGCGCGGAAAGCAGAAATGGCGGTTTGCTGAATTTTCGCGGTGAGCGACTCGCTAATCGGGGCTGGAATTAGGCGTTCTGCGCCTTTCATGCCTCCCCCACCCCGCATATATTTCTCTTCATAGGTCAAAAATGTCTCCCATGAAACAGGTTGCTCCAATATGGATGCGGTCATATTGCCACTGTATCCCATCACCGCGCAATTAATCTCCACGCCGCCAATCACCGCTTTTTCGACCAACACACGGCGGTCAAAATTGGTGGCAATATCCAATGATAAAGCCAGCGATTCGCGCGTATCAGCACGAGTCACACCGATGCTAGACCCCAATGTGGCTGGTTTGACGAATACAGGCAATGACAACGATTCGATGATGCGATTCAGTTGGGCATCACGGTCATGTTGCCAGTCATCACGATGAATCAAGATACCATCAACAACGGGGATGTTATATTGTGCCAGCACCGCTTTGGTGATGACCTTATCATTCGCTACTGCCGATGCCAACACCGCACAACCCACATATGGCACATCTGCCATTTCACATAAACCCTGTAGCGTACCGTCTTCACCATGCGAGCCATGAATGGCAGGGAATACCACATCAATCCGTCTGAGTTCACTTTTTTGCAACCGCCCCGCCACAGGATTCATAA
>JALONZ010000409.1 GCA_025454675.1 Anaerolineae bacterium
TACCTCATGGAAACCCGAAGATGTATTAGCCGATATTCCACGCGCCGATTTGGTGATTGCCATCGGCGGTGATGGGGCGATGTTGCGGTCGGCGCGGGTGTGTGCCGCCTTTGGTGTGCCAATTTTGGGGATTAATATGGGGCAACTGGGGTTTTTAACCGAGATAACCGATTATACCCAATGGCAAAATCAACTGGAAACGGTGTTGCAAGGTGATTATTGGATAGAAACCCGCGCCATGCTTCATGCCCAAGTGTTTCGGCATGACCAATTGGTGGCACAAAGCGATGCGCTGAATGATGCGGTCATCAGTGGTAGCACGGTGGGGCGGATGATAAAACTGAAAACCTATGTGGATAGCGATTGGCTGACGACTTATCACGCTGATGCGCTGGTGATTGCCACTGCAACAGGCTCAACAGCGTATGCGTTGGCACTCGGTGGTCCCATTTTGCCCCCTGAATTGAAAAATATTTTGATTGTGCCATCAGCACCCCATTTGAGCATGGAACGCCCGATTGTGTTGGCAGATGGGGCGCGAGTGGTGGTACAGCCGATGTCTATCAATGATAATCAAATGCTCATCTCGGTGGATGGACAGACATTATGCGATGTGCAAAATGATGATATGATTCGTATACAAGTGAGTGAAAACGCCTCGCAATTTGTCCGATTGCGTGGACGGAATTATTTTTATCGGGCATTATTAGACCGGTTAGAACCGCGTGTAGGGCGGTCAGAACAAGAATCCGATTTGGCAGGGGAAAAATTGTGACGAACTTAGTCTTTGAAGAAGAAACACATTATTGTGCGGTGCATCCAGACCGCGAAACCGAATTGCGCTGTAACAA
Source organism: Anaerolineae bacterium (assembly GCA_025454675.1). GTDB lineage: Bacteria > Chloroflexota > Anaerolineae > Aggregatilineales > Phototrophicaceae. Next base: position 852 of record JALONZ010000409.1, read on the forward strand.
ATGTGACCGTTATATGTGCGCCCAATGCGCGGTGAGTACGCCTGTTGGGTATCGTTGTCGGGAATGTGTGCGTCAAGTGGAAGATAAATTTTTCACAGGCACAAATACCGATTATATCGTCATATTTGCCATCAGTTTGGGTTTGAGCATCGTGGGTGCGATGATTGCGTCCATCATCAATTTCATCATCCTCACCTTTTTTATCGGCATCTTCTGGGCTGGATTCATCGGTGAAGCCAATTTGCGGATGACCCAACGCAGGCGCGGGCGCAATTCTGCCCCCATTAGTGTGGCGGGGGTGGTGCTTGGCGGTATCATCGGTGGGGCGTTATATAGCATTTTCCGCTATCAAGAGGTGTATGGCGACATATTGGCGATGTTAGAAGCAACCGCACGACAAAGCGGAATGACTGTTGAAGAAGTGCGTGCAATGGCGGGCATACCGTCAGATATTTTTATGCCCATCGGTGAATTTATCATGTCGAATTTGACATCCGGTGGGGTACTCATTTTTATTGGTGTGGTCGCTGTGACACTATATGTACGGATGAAATAGCCTTATGTTAGAAGAATTACGCATCCGCAATTTTGCAATCATCGAATCCCTTGAATTGGAATTTGACAAGGGGCTAAATGTCATCACAGGCGAGACGGGCGCGGGCAAATCCATCATCATTGACGCGGTAGAACTGATTTTAGGTGGTAAAGCCGATGTTTCGATGGTACGGTCTGGCGCAGAAAAAGCCGTCATAGAGGGTGTTTTTTCATTGGAAATGCCATCTAAGACCAATATTGTTGAATTGCTCAAACGCGAAGAACTTAGTGATGAACCCGACCCGCAATTCATCACCTTATCGCGCGAATTGCGGTCTAATGGGCGGTCAACGGCGCGGGTGAATGGGATTACCGTGAGCCAAGAAATTTTGCGCTCGGTGGGCGATTTGGTGGTGGATATTCATGGACAGAGTGAACACCTGACATTATTTAATCCACCGCATCATCTGGATTTATTAGACCGTTACGCCGATTTGATGGAAATGCGCGAAGCACTCCGCACGGTGACGGAGCATGTGTATGATGTGCGCCGTCAAATCCGCGGATTGATGGAAGATGATGCCGCCGTCCAACGCCGCGCGGAGATGTTGCGCCATGCGGTAGAAGAAATTGATGCCGCCGAACTCAAGCCGAATGAGGATGAAGACCTCAAAAAAGAGCGCAACCGTTATGCCAATAGCGAACAACTGGCTAAATTATCGGCAGAGGCGGGCGCATTGTTGAACGGTGCGGATGATAGAAGCATGGTGATGTCGGCGGTGGATGCGTTGGCGCGGGTATCGGTGCTATTGGAAAAATTATCGGGATTAGACCCATCTCTGAATGAATTAGCCACCCAAGCCGAAGCACTTAGCGAACAAGCGCAAGATATTGCGGGTGAAATTGCCGATTATGCCGAAAATATTGAATATGACCCAGAACGCCTGAATGAGATTGAAGAACGGTTGGAACTGATTGCCAATTTGCGCCGTAAATATGGCAATTCGATTCAGGCGATTTTGACGTATGGTGACAAGGCACGCAAAGACCTTGATAATATCGAAAATAGCGAAGAACGCCTGAAAGAACTCCGCAAACAAGAAACCGAATTGTTGATGCAAATTGGGTCAATTAGCGCCGATATTAGCAAAGTGCGTAAAAGCATTGGTGAGCAACTGAGTAAGCGCGTGGTGGCGGAACTCAAGGATTTGCGGATGGAACGCACCCAATTTGAGGTGCGTTTGGAGCATACCCCCGACCCAGAAGGTTGTTTTGTGGGCGATAAACGTTATAAATTCGACTATACGGGTATTGACCATGTTGAATTTATGATGAGCGCCAATCCGGGTGAGCCGTTGCGCCCATTGGCGAAAGTTGCATCGGGTGGTGAGGCGGCGCGGATTATGCTGTCGCTCAAACGGGTACTCACGCAAGCCGACCATACCCATACCCTGATTTTTGACGAAGTAGACCAAGGGATTGGTGGACGTGTAGGGAGTGTGGTCGGCGAAAAATTATGGGAATTGACGCATGGTCATCAGGTGTTGGTGGTCACGCATTTGCCCCAATTGGCGGGGTATGCCGATAAACATTTTCATGTGCGGAAAAAAGTGGTCAAAGACCGCACGGCAACCGAAGTTTTGACATTAGAAGAAGATACTGCCCGTGTGCGCGAATTGGCAGAGATGCTCGGTGCGACGGGTGAGGGGAGCAAACAAAGCGCCCAAGAAATTTTGGATGAGGCACGCACCAAAAAGGCGCAAACGGTGCGCCCCGCCGATACATCCAAGACCAAACAGACCAAATTGCTGTAAGGACAATTGGATGAATGAGTCAATTCTAGGGCGTATTCGTAATGCTGTGCGTGAGAAACGATATATTTTTACAGACCACGCCTTAGAAGAAGCCGATAATGATGATTTGATATTATCCGATATTATTTGGATATTGTTAAATGGCGACCTAGATTCAATATTAATGGATGATTCTCGCGGAACACGCTATGTTGTGCGGGGTGATATTGATGAACTCGAAGTGGATGTGGTATGTCGGTTTAACCAAGAGGGCATACTTTTGATTATAATTAC
>JALONZ010000410.1 GCA_025454675.1 Anaerolineae bacterium
GTGTTCATCTCTTTGGCGAATCCACCAAATAACGGCTCGCTGGTGAATACATCATTGCCATCGGTATTCAAAAATCGATTGGCTTCGATGCCTGATATGACGGTAATTTCGCGCCCCAATAAGGTCATGCGATAAATTGTGCCATATTGTTGGTAGAGTGAAAATAAATAGCTGGTAATATCCCCAGTCATTTTGAGGGCGATGCCCAAATAGGGCAGGGATGGAACTTTTGGCGGTTTTGGGGCGGTTGTCGCGCCAATTTGCCATGATAATGTAGATGTGGTCATTTTTCCTCCATAACAAAACCTATTTCCATCATAGGCTTAATCCAACTACGATTCAAGATATGCTATAGTTTTTTTAACAATTGACTGCAAGCCTGCGGTTGGTGGTAATTTGTGCCGTTTGGTTGTAGAATGGGGTGTATTAAGCAATAAAATGATTATTTTCCACCTCGTTAATTCATAAGGGGAAAGCATATGTTACGGGCGATTGGGTTATTCATTTGGCGGTTCATGGTGATTTTTTCGTTCATCGTGAATATTGTATTGGTGGTCGTTTTGGTGGTGTTGGGTGTGTTGATTTTTCACATCAAATCACAAGTTGCCCAGCCATTGGTTGCGGGCTTGCACAGCAGTTTTGTGGGATTGGATAATGCCACGATTGACTGGACAATCCCCGTGCGCGACAGCATCACCCTTAATACAACGATTCCCCTCAATACATGCACAACGGTCATCCTCAATGATAATGTGCCGTTGGTGGTGAATGCGAATATTGTGTTGCCAGGGGTTGGGAATTTGAATAATGCCCAAGTCAATCTCAGCTTGCCGAATGGCTTGCCATTGCCCATCTGCTTGAATATTGATGTGCCAATCAATAACCTCGAAGTGCCGGTATCGTTGGATGTAAGGGCTGTTATCCCCCTCCGTGAAACGCAATTGCATGATGTGGCGCAAAATTTACGCTTGTTATTTGAACCCCTCGCGGTTGGTCTGACCAATTTGCCCGATGACTTTGGTGAAGCGGTGACATTGGTCGGGGATGTGTTGGCGGGGCGTGCCAATTTGTTGAAAGAAAATGAATATACCGTTCAGCCGTGGCCGGGTTATTCGATGACGGCTGGGGTAGGGTATGAATTAATCAATGTCCCCATGCCTGACACATCACGCCCATTACAAACGGGGATTGTCCCTGTGGGCGGGATTCCGTTCTTGGATGATGATATTCGCCCCGAATTATACGAAAATGGCAACACCCCCCAACAAATTAATCAACAAGCCGTTCAGAATATGAACGCGCAAAATATCCCCGCCTATCATTATAATGGGGGGCTTGGCGAAATTATTGCGACAGTGAATGGTGGGCAATTTGTTCCGCAAATCACGACGACTGATAATAATGGCAACACCACCGAAAATACGACCCAAACGGATGTCGGCATTTTGCCACCAGACCCCAATGCCACGCCCTATGTATCGCCTGATTTGCCCATTGGCGGACCCGTCATCACACCGACACCGACACCCAATCCCGACCAAGGAATTTTACCCCCAACAGGAGGCTGATTTTGACCCAGAACGATATGCCCTCAATTTGTGATTATGAAGGCTCGAATTACCGCACCGATTTTTGGGAAGGGCGGGGACGTGATTATGAAGACCGCGTAGAACGGATTGCGATTCGCCGTTTGTTGCCAACATCGGGCAAACGCCTGCTCGAAATTGGCTCGGCATTTGGCAGGTTAACGAATGAATATCAAGGTTATGAGCAAGTGATTTTGCTGGATTATTCATTTTCTCAATTGCAATATGCCCAAGAACATCACGGACGCGATAAGCGGTTTATTTATGTGGCGGCGAATGCGTATCAACTCCCCCTCAAACGGGGTGTATGTGATGGCGCGACCATCATTCGTGTGTTACACCACATGCAAGATGTCCCCAAAATTTTTGCCGAAGTGCGCCGAATCCTTGCGCCCAATAGCACCTTCTTATTGGAATTTGCCAATAAGCGCAATATCAAGGCGATGGCGCGGTATGCCCTTCGCAAACAAGATTGGAATCCGTATGACCTCTCGCCCATTGAATTTGTGGAATTGAATTTCGACTTTCACCCGCGTTATATCGCCCAAGAATTGCAAAAAGCTGGCTTTACGACCAAAAAGCGCCTGCCCGTCTCATTTTTTCGGTTGGGTGCGCTCAAAAAATTGCCGACTGGCTTATTAGTCGGCGCAGATGCGTTGTTGCAACACACCCCATTTTTTTATACACCGAGTATTTTCACGCTGAATACATCCGATAATTCTGGCGAAAACGCGCTGAGTGCCAATACACCCGAAAGTCTATTTCAATGTCCAGAGACGGGTGAAAATTTGGTGCGCGATGGTGATACCATGCTTGCGCCCAAAAGCGGATTGCGTTACGCCATTCGTGACGGCATTTATGATTTCAAAGCACCAATTGAATAGCTGAGTGGGGCAGGATGATGAAACACTTCAAAAAACTGAATTATTGGCATATTGCGCTGATTGTGATGTTGCCGATTGTATTGGCGTTGGTAAATCCCAATTGGATTTTTAATGTCAATATTGTGGATGATTATGCCTATTTGGGTTTTCAGATGGATTATCCCAAATATATCGGCTGGTCGCCTGCTGAAGAATCGTATGCCATTGAGCGATTGAGTGCGCTCATGCCCGGTTATGTGGTGAGGCAGATTTTCTCGCCGATGGTTGCCAATTTCATCCTGCATCTCGGTGTGTATTATGTCACCGTGTTTTCGGTTTATGGCGTGTTAAATCTGCTCACAAATTCCAAAGTGGCGTTGATAACCGTGTTGTTATTTGGGCAACATCCGATTATTTTACGCTCGCTCGGCTGGGATTATGTAGATGGGTATGCGCTGGCATATTTCATACTCATCATCTTTTTTCTAACGCAATCGGTGGGGTCTGCCCGAAGAAGGCTATATCTCATCATGGCGGGTGCATCATTTATTTTGATGATTAATGCCAATTTCTTTAACCTATTTTATTTCCCTGCTATTCTCGCCTACTACTTGCTCATCAATCAATGGCGCAATATCGCCCATACCCTTATCTCACCTATGCTATGGGGTGGGGTGGGGGCAATTGTGATGTATGTCGGTTTAGCAGGGTTATATTATGCACTCACTGGCAATTTGTTATTTGATAATTCCATTGGCACATATGACCTGAAATTTTATAAATTTTTTTTACAAAATAATTTTTCCAAAACACCTGCCCATTGGCACTTTCTATTCGTCATGACGGCGCTAATTGTCATCGGTAGACCATTATTATGGCGCAAATTGACATTTATAGATGCCGATAAACCCCAATATAAAAATATGCGTGTTATTTTGCGGGCAGTGTTCGGGTTATTTGTCTTTTCATTTGGAATGATTGGGGTTTGGCAATTTTATGGATTTTTCGGCTCTTTC
>JALONZ010000411.1 GCA_025454675.1 Anaerolineae bacterium
CCATTCAAAAATGTGCCATTGCGACTGCCCATATCCACCAATTCCAGTTGGTCGCCTTTGCGCCGAATGGTGGCGTGTTTGCGACTAATCCCCATCTGATACCCACCATATGATGTGAGGTCAATTTCGGGGGTGAAGGCTAACATCGGGTCTTTTCTGCCAATGACCGCTTCTTGTTTGAATGTAACCGCGAGTGGGTCTGCCCAGCCTTGAATTTCAAGGCGTAGATGAACTTCTAATCCAGACAAAGGCGGGGGTTTTTGGATGGATAATTCTGATGTTGGGTGTGCTTCTAAATAACGCCTTAATGCCTCTTCTGCCTCATTTCGCACATCATGGGTTGTTAATGGGTTATCATCACCCTCAGAATCAGTGTTGGTGAGCATATTAGGCTGTTCTAGCGGTTTATCTGAATTATCCATCGCAATTGCCTCAATCGTCTGTCGAATTTCAGCATAACTATAACATTAATGTGCCTCAATTCACAGGGATATTTCAGGATTGCAACACTGTTTTTTGTATCTTAATGCCCAAGAAGCGTTCTAATAAATTAAATTTCCAAATCATCCGCAAGCCAATTGCCCAAGCCAATACAATCCCAAAAATGAGCGCATATTCGTTTAATGCCAGCATTTCTAATTCAAAAAATTGGCGTAAGGGGTCTATTAGCACGATGAGGAAATAAATCGCCAACATCACACCCGCGCTGATGGCTGGTCGCCAATCACCAGATAACGGACTTCCGCCCGTCATAAATGCGACAGGTGGCTCGACAAACACAATTAAGCCCAATCCCATAAATATGATAGCCGTGGTGATGGCTGTACGGGCATAATTAACCGCTTCGGCAATGGCTTCGGGCGTGGATGAATAGACATGCAGATGAAAAAAGATGACATATGTCGCTAAGGCGACCGCGGCGATGCTCATGGCGGCGGGCAATATAAAATGAATCATATCACGCATCAAATTGCGATTTGGAACACCCACCCGCGCCCATGCGGCAATGCCAAGTGTTGGAATCCCAACCGATAATAGGGTGAGCAATGAGGCGTGTTTGGGGATGAACGGAAAATTCACCGCGCCCAGCATCAACGCCGTGCCGACCAAAATCATGGCGGCATAAAATGCACGACTGAGGAATAAGCGAATGATGGCATCCATGCCGTTCAAAATGCGTTGCCCTTCCATAAAGGCTTTGGGCAGGGCGGCGAATGAATCATTCAGCAACACCATATCGGCGACCCCGCGTGTGGCGGCGCTCCCGCTTTGCATAGCAATCCCGATATGCGCTTTTTTCAGCGACAACACATCATTCACCCCGTCGCCAATCATCGCCACATAATGACCTGCATCGCGCAGGGTTGTCACCAGCATTTCTTTTTGTTGAGGGGTGATTCTGCCAAAAACGGTGGTTTCTTGGGCAATTTTGGCGATTTGACCCGCGTCCATCTTATCCAAATCCAAGCCACTGACCACGCGCACATCCCCTTTGAAGCCTGCTTGTTTAGCCAGCGCCGCAACGGTGTGCGGATTATCCCCAGAGATAATTTTGAGGGTGATGCCTGCTTGCATAAAATTTTCGATGGTGGCTTTGGCTTCTGGGCGGAGTTCATCACTCAGGCTGATGAGTCCAACGGGCTTGAGGTCATTGGGGAACACAATCGCGCCCGCGCCATCGCGCAAAGTTTGGGTGGATGGGCTGTGTGCGACCAACATCACGCGCAATCCTTCGGCTGACCAGTTATCAATTTGCCCTTTGCCAAAATCATCATCGGGTTCAAGATAAGTTTGGAGCATTTCGGGCGCACCCATCACATACGTACCGCGCCGTTCTCCATCATTAAACACCAACGCACTCCATTTACGCGCCGATGAAAACGGAATTTCATCCACAAAGGCACGTTTTTTGCCTTTACATCCTTCGGCGATGGCTTGGCTGGTACGATTACCGCCTGTGGCACTCCGCGCCATATCCCCAAAAATCAATTCGAGTTCATCTTTGGCTAGGGTGAGGGGGTGCAAACCATGTACATGAATCCGATTGGCGGTGAGTGTGCCTGTTTTATCCAGACATAACACATCGACATTACTGAGGGATTCGACCGCGTTGGCTTGTTGGATGAGCGCCCCTTTACCCGACATGCGAATTGCGCCCATCGCGTAAGAGGTGGTTGTCATCAAGATGAGACCCGCAGGTACAAGCCCCGCAATCACGGCGGCAGATTGCACACTTTGGATTGCCGATACATTTTCGATGGCGTAGGCAACCGCGAATAACACCCCAACGATTACCGCCACGAATAGCAATAAGCGCACGACCAAATTGATGTCTTGTTGCAGTGGTGTGCGGATGATGCGGAATTGTTTGGCTTGCAGGGTGAGTTTGTTGGCAAAACTATCGAGTCCGACTTTGGTCGCTTCGTAATAGGCACTGCCATTCACACAAAAACTGCCCGAAAAAACTTGAACCCCTTTTTGCTTGGCGATTAAATCCGATTCACCCGTGAGCAGGGATTCATCCACATCCATCTTGCTTTCGCCCACCACTATACCGTCCACGACGATTTGGTCGCCTGGGTGAACAACAACAATATCTCCCAGCACAATCTCGGTGGGGTCTACGGCGCGTTCTACACCACTACGGATGATACTGGCTTTGGGGCGGGTGAGGAGCGAAATTTTATCCAGTTTGGCTTTGGCACGAAATTCTTGAACAATCCCCACCACCACATTCAACATGACCACGCCTACGCTGACGAAGGCATCGCCCCATAATCCGAGCAGAATCATGATGAAGCCGATGAAAAAGAGGACATTGTTGATGAAGGTGAACAGGTTTTGGCGCAAAATTTCCCAATAGCTACGGCTGGTTTTGATTTTTATATCATTGCCCTGACCACGTTCACGCCTGCGTTGGGCTTCGTCATCGGTCAAGCCAAACGGAATAGAATCGGGATTGGTGGGGGTTTCGATAGGGGTTAATTCGTCTGGTTTAGGTGCAAAAACTGTTACCACGTCACATTTCCCTTATGCTTCAAGAAGATTATTTTGTGCCTTATCTAATTAAACACAAAATTGCGGAAAAAATGTCGGGTTCTAACACAACTCAAACGAAGGACGAATGAATTTGTATAGGAATCATGGATAGTTATTCGGGTTGTCTGTGATTAACTGATAGCCTATTTTAACGTGAGTTATGGTTAAGAAGCACAAAATAGATTTATCCGATACCGATTTTACGCTGGGCGTTAAAACACCCAGTTAGGCAAAACCCTGTAAGCGCACTAAAGGCGCTAAAACCACTCAGATGTTCGATTTTTTAGCCCCTTTAGTGGGCTTCTAAGGCGAATAGCCCGTTGCTTTAGGGCAATACCGTTAAGTTAGCGTCTCAAATGCACCCCCATCCCCAACCCTTCCCCCACTTCGTAGGGGAAGGGAGTAATGCAAAAACTGGTTTTGTT
>JALONZ010000412.1 GCA_025454675.1 Anaerolineae bacterium
TAATTCCCCAATCGGTTTCGGTGCTAATTTGCCAGATGATATTGTTTAAGTCGCTCACATCATACTGAAAAATCACCCCATCTATGCTTGGCGCAAATAGCAACCTGCCATCTGATGAGAAGGTGAGGTCGGTGTGCCAAAATGGTTGGCGCAATAAAATGCTTTCTTGCGATTCACTTGATAATGGGACATCTGCATCTAGTGGAACTTCCCAAAAAGAAAAGAGTTCACCATCTTCTGCGGTTGCCATCAACACCTTGTCATCGGTAACGATGGGCGAAAATGCGATGCTGGTCGTCAATCTGCCCTGTGTGTATTCAGACGGGATGATGCGGGCGGGTTGGGTTAAATCATTGGTATATATCTGCACCGATTCATCAGGAAAACCGGTCACCACACCAATGAGTGATGTATCACCATAATGAGCCACTTCAATTTCGGGGATATGAAGCGCATCTAATTGCACTGTTGTGCGTGCTTCGGGATTGGTTATATCCAATGATACGAGTGTGCCATCGCCCACACCAAATACAATCGTTTTGCTATCGGCTAAAAAGGCGATTTGGTCTATCACGGCGATGAAGCCCGTGAGTGTCTCTAATTGGACTAAAAAGCCATCTTCACCCACCAAATAAATGATGATTTGTCTGTCCCATGATGCAGTGACAAGGCGTGTGCCATCGGGACTGATTGCCACATCTTTGATATAGGTGTTATGGGGAAATAATTCTTGTTGTTGTACCCCTGTCTCCACATCCCACACGCGCAAACTGGTATCTTCACCCCCTGCGATGATATATTTGCCGTTTGGGGTGAATACGATGCTATTCACGGTGCTGGCGAAACCTGTCAACTCGCGGATAAGGGTCAATCTACCATCTGATGGTGTAGATTCTTGGCTAAAAAGTGGAAATGACAATAACACAACGAACAAAGTAAGGGCGCAATATATTGCGCCCTTACGGGTGATTATATTCATCATCGTTTTACCCTTCGTACATTAAACGCCGCGGAAAGTGGGTTAATGATTCCGCGCCATTTGCGGTGATATGAATATTATCTTCAATCCGAACACCCCCCAACCCAGAGATATAAATACCGGGTTCAATCGTAAACACCATCCCTACTTCAAGTGTATCATCCACGCCGCTGGCAATTTGAGGCAATTCGTGAACTTCCAGCCCAAGCCCATGCCCTGTGCGATGGGTGAAATATTCGCCATAACCCGCTTTGGTAATCACTTCACGGGCGGCATTATCCACCTCGCCACAGGTTACGCCTGCTTTGGCAACAGCAAGCGCGGCGCGATTGGCTTCGAGGACAATTTCGTAAATTTCGCGCATTTTTTCGGTGGGTGTCCCCAAACAGAAGGTGCGCGTAATATCGGCGGGATAATCTTTGTATCTGCCACCATAATCAATTAGCAAATATTCATCTTTGCCCAACACACGATTCGTCACTGTGCCATGTGGCAGGGCGCTATTTTCGCCTGTTTGGACATGTGTATCAAATGACAAGCTATCACACCCCGCTTCCATCAGATAACGGGTGAGTGTATCGGCAATTTCGCGCTCGGTCATACCCGCTTTGACCACTGTCATCAACCGATGCAATGCGGTTTCGCTCATGCGGCAGGCTTGACGCATCAGTTCGACCTCATCTTCTGTTTTGATGGCGCGGATGGATAATAAATTTTTGCCAACATTATGAATTGTTTTTGCGCCTGCGGTTTCAAGAGCATCTTTCTCGAATACACGCATGGTTAGCCCATCAACACCCAATGGGGCAGTGGTTAATTTGAGTTTTTGTACGGCTTCGGCAAATGCCCCTGCGAATCCGTCTTTATCATTCCAGACGAATAAACGCGCTTCTAAATCGGGACGTTGGGCGATGCGTGGCACTTCGAGTTCTGGCACGATGAACGCCAAACCTGCATCACTGAAGAGGGCGATGGTGGGGCGTTTGGAGAGTTCAAAATCGAGTCCTGTGAAATAGGTGAAATTTGCGCCTGGCACCAATGCCACCGCATCCACCCCCGTGATACCAATTAATTTTGATTGACGCGCAGAATAATCAATATTCATCACAATTACCACGCATATGCTTCGGGTGCTTTGCCAACGGGTGGGAAGATTTCATCGAGTCGTTTCAGTTGCGATTCGGTGAGTTTGATTTCGAGTGTCCGCATACTGCCTGTGAGTTGCTCCATTGTACGCGGTCCGATGATAGGGGCGGTCACGACAGGATTATGCAATTGCCATGCGAGGGCAACATCGGCGGGTTTTTCGCCCAATTTGGTGCAGAAGGTCTCAAACTTTTTCAGTTGGGGCAAATATTTTGCCAGCGATTGCTTGGCGCGGTCAGTTTGGCGACGTTTGCCTTCGATATTCAATCCGCCCAAAATGCCACCCGCCAATGGCGACCATGGGATGAGTCCCAAGCCGTAATGTTCGCAGGCGGGGATGACTTCCATCTCAATGCGACGTTCCACAAGGTTATATAAACTTTGTTCGCTCACCAAACCCATAAAATGCCGATTTTTGGCGGCTTCATTGGCTTGCGCGATATGCCAACCCGCAAAATTGCTACTGCCGACATATAACACTTTGCCCTCACGGACAAGTTGTTCCATCGCCTGCCAAATTTCTTCCCAAGGGGTTTCGCGGTCAACATGGTGCATTTGATACACATCAATATAATCGGTTTGCAGGCGTTTTAGGCTGGCTTCACAGGCGCGTTTGATGTGTAACGCAGACAGACGACCTTCATTTTGCCATTCGCCCATTTTGCCATAGACTTTTGTGGCGATGACCACTTTTTCGCGTCTGCCACCGCCTTGCGCCCACCAGCGTCCAATGATTTGTTCGGTGATGCCTTCGCCAATTTTCCACCCATAAACATTCGCCGTATCAAAGAAGTTGATGCCCAATTCTAAGGCTTTATCCATGATGGCATAACTATCGGCTTCGGTGGTTTCGGGTCCAAAATTCATCGTTCCTAAGCATAAACGGCTGACCTTTAAGCCTGTGCGTCCAAGATTTACATATTGCATCGTAAAAACTCCTTTGGTTTGACATGAAAATATATTTTTGTTGCATATATGGCGCGGACACGATATATCGTGTCCCTATACACCATCAAATAGGTTATTTGTAGGGACGGCATAGTCCCATATACACCAACTTAAGAAACCAACCTCACCCCTAAATCCCCTCTCCCCAACGGAGAGGGGACTTAAACCCACCTATAAAACGGTTTTCTCCCCCTCTCTTATCGTTACCCATAAGTCTGGAGAGGGTCAAAATAGGCACACGGGATACCTTTTTTTACTGGGCGTTAAAACGTCGTAGGGACACGATTCTTCGTGTCCGCAACGGACGGCAAGAATGCCGTCCCTACAACCCGCGTAAGCGCACTAAAGGCGCTAAAACCACCCAGATGTT
>JALONZ010000413.1 GCA_025454675.1 Anaerolineae bacterium
CTTTATTAGATTATATATCAGTCTGAACGGACTGCAACTTATCATGAGCATAAATTCAGAAACTCTTTCGATTTACCTACATATTCCATTTTGTGCGACAAAATGCACTTATTGCGCTTTCAATACCTATGTCAATTTAGACACGCTCATACCTGCATTTGTGGATGCACTCCAGCAAGAAATCGCGCTCATCGCCGAAACAAATCCATACTCGGTTGTAGAAAGCATTTATTTTGGTGGGGGAACACCGACACTGCTCACCCCGCAACAATTTGACCAGTTACTCAATACATTATCACACAAATTCACATGGGCAGATGATATTGAAATTTCCACAGAAGCCAATCCAAATGATTTAAGCCTGCCGTATCTAAAAGACTTGTATCGGCTGGGGATTCATCGTATGAGTATTGGGATGCAATCGGCAAATCAGGATGAATTGGTGTTGTTTGACCGTCGTCACGATAACCAAACCGTTATCCATGCAATGCAGATAGTGCGTGAGGCGGGATTTAGAAATATCAATCTTGACCTAATTTATGGATTCCCGAATCAAACGCTAAAAACATGGGAGACCAGCTTAAAGCAGGTGATTACACTCGCGCCTGAACACATCTCATTATATGCGCTTACGTTAGAAGAGGGAACATCGCTGAAGTCGCGCGTGGATTATGGTTCATTGCCCATGCCTGATGATGATTTGACTGCCGATATGTATGAATTAGCCACCACATCGCTCAATCAGGCGGGATATGGGCAATATGAAATTAGCAATTGGGCAAAAGCAGGGTATGAATGTCGGCATAATTTGCAATATTGGTACAATGCGCCATACGTTGGTTTGGGACCGGGGGCGCATGGTTTTGCGGGTGGGGTGCGATATGCGACCATTTTATCCCCACAGCGTTATATCAGCGCCATGCGAGAAGGGAAGGGTAGCTATCCATTTCCACATACACCAGCAGTCGTGGATGCACGGAACGTATCTGTGGATGAAGATATTGCCGAAACACTGATGATGTGCTTACGTCTGCTCAAAGAGGGGGTATCATTCGCAGAATTCAAAAAACGTTTTGCCACCGATTTATTAGCCTTACATGGCAAAACGTTTCAGAAATTTCAGGCGCATGGCTTGCTCGAAATCACCCCTGAACGGGTTCGTATCACCGAGAAGGGCAGATTACTGAGCAATATGATTTTCCGAGAAATTGTTTAGTCGCGTTTGATGAGCGGTGTTTTCTGTAAACTGGCAATATTGGATGCGCCGCTACACAACATGGCAATGCGAATTTGAGCGGTCAGTTCACGGATGAGTTGGTCTACGGCTTCGACCGATTCATTGGCGGCTTTGAGGAAATGACTGGCAATCCCGCCTAAACTCGCGCCCAGTGCGATGCACTTGGCAATTTCTACGCCATCTTTGATGCCACCACTAGCGATAATAGGCAAGTTTGGCGCACCTTTGACGGCATATTGAATCGCATCAGAGGTTGGGATGCCCCAATCGGCAAAACTCCGTGCCACCCGCGCATGAAATGCTGTTGGAGCGCGGTGATATTCCACTTCACTCCATGATGTGCCACCTGCGCCTGCGACATCAATCGCAGAGACCCCCGCATTAGCGAGTTCACGCGCATTTTTCTCTGAAAATCCCCAGCCAACTTCTTTGGCGATGACAGGCACATTCACAGCTTTGCAGACTGCTTCCACTTTTTTGAGCAATCCCGCAAAATTAATATCACCTTCGGGCTGAACGGCTTCTTGCAATACATTAAAATGCAAAATGAGGGCATCTGCTCCCACCATATCAACTGCTTTTTGGCATTGTTGCCACGTATAGCCATAATTCAATTGTACTGCGCCAACATTGGCAAATAACAAAATATCAGGTGCAATTTTGCGGACATCGTAACTATATACCAATGTATCACTCTCAATGGCGGCGCGTTGCGACCCCAAACCCATCGCAATTTTATGGGTTTGGGCGGCTTGTGCCAAATTGAGATTAATCCGATGCGCCATATCTGTGCCACCAGTCATGGATGAAATCAGGATGGGGGCGCTGAGGGTTTTTCCGAACAGCGAAATGGTACTATCTACGGTGCTTAAATCGAGTTCTGGCAGGGCTTGGTGCATAAAAGCATATTTTTCTAAGCCTGTGGTAACATTTGGGAATTGCACATCACGTTCTAGGTTAATTTTGATGTGGTCTACTTTACGACTTTCGGTTGTTGGTGCATCTATCGGTTGCGTCATTCCAATAAATTCCTTGTCATTTGTTGGTTAATTTGATGCAATCATATCATCAAAACCACACAAATAACATGATTACGAACATCTTTTAACCAGATATGGGGTTATTATCAGATAGGACTAGCAGGGAATTGGATTATCTGTATAATTCGTAGTTGATTTTATCAAATAAAAAACAAGACTTCTGTATTGAAGAGGGAGCAAAAATGGCAGATTCTGTTGAAGAACGTGTAAAGAAAATTGTTGTGGATTTGCTGGGTGTGGATGAAGAACGTGTTATCCCTAGTGCCGATTTCCGCGCTGACCTTGAAGCGGATTCACTTGACCTTGTTGAATTGATTATGGCATTTGAAGAACAATTCGGTGGCGAAATCACTGATGAAGATGCCCAAAAAATCAAAACAGTTGGGCAAGCGGTTGAGTACATTAAAACCCGCATGTAATTATCAAATTTCACAAAAAGACGGCAATCAACGCCGTCTTTTTGATTCTATCCACACATACCCCGCCATGATGATAAACATCCCAACACAAAAAATAATACCACTGCCTACTGATAGGCTGATTTGAAAATCTGCTAGTAGCGAATACCCCAATATTATCCCCCATATACTGCTTATCGCACCGATAATAGCGTTTGCAATCGCTATATAATGCCGATATTGCCTAAAAATCCCACTCAATCCGATTCCGCAACCAATTGCACCAAGAAGGCTTAAACTAGCTTGTTGTAGATAATTGATGTCATCTCGATTTGTCGTTAAAAATTCAAGTGGTGGGGTAGAAAATGCGATTAAAATCAGGCACATTATGCTATAAACCCACCAATTTTTTGATTTGAACGGATAGGGTGGTGCATTAAACGCAACAATCCACACCAAACATACCAATGGGAGTCGGAGCAAGAAGCTGGTGAAACTGAGGAAGAACCAGCTCGACGCCGAAAAACACAAGCCATTCAAGAATCCGAAACGGAAACTCAGTTCGAAGTCGTCTTCGATCGACTTTTAGAGTACGCGAAAGCTGACTCTGCTGCTGGAGACCAGGCGTACGACTGGGAAGCGGATACAATCGTACAAGAATTTAACTTGACTGATATGGGTGATTTTTCGGACTTTGTAGACGATGGTGATACCGTCACTTTTCGACTGACGAGCCTTTCGGGTCACGCTGTTTTTCAATTCATCTC
>JALONZ010000414.1 GCA_025454675.1 Anaerolineae bacterium
AATAATCCACCACCCAAAAAATAGGTAAAAATATTTGGTGTATCTGTAGGAGGGTAATCAGAAAAAATGGGGATTACTATGGAATTGTGGGAAGCAGAACGCATCGTTTTTGTGCAGGTGATAGACCCATAGACGCACGAAGAATTAGAAGAAGTCGTGAACCAGACCCGACTATCGAGATAAAAAAGTAAGTGAGAGAGGAAAAATCATGATTGGAGAACGGATTCGACAAGCACGCCATATCGCAGGTTTATCACAAGAGGCACTCGCCGATGCCCTGACACAGGCGGGTTATCCCGCATCACCCATTACCATTTCAGAATTTGAGGATGATAAAGATACACCAACATCATCACTACTACACCCGATTGCTGATGTGTTGGGAATGCCTATAGACTACTTTGCGGATGATTTTGAATTTCCAAAGCCAAGTCAGCTATTAGCCATGCCAGAATCAGAGCGTGAAAAGTGGATTATGTTATCTATTGAACTTGCAAAGGGTATAGAATTTGAACAATTCGATGCTTTTGGAGAGGAATATTTTTGATGAGCAAAACCATATCGCGTGGGGAGATTTGGAGTGTGAATTTTGACCCGCAGGTGGGCGCTGAAATTCAAAAAAAGCGCCCCGCAGTCGTTATCAGCATGAATTACGTCAATCTATTGCCATTGCATATCGTTGTCCCCATTACAACCGCACAAACACGGTACAAGAATATTTTCTGGATGGTTGCTATCTCAAAAGATTCAACCAATGGATTAAATGCCGATTCATTTGCAGATGCGTCACAAATTAAATCGCTATCAACATATCGTTTCGATTCTAAAATTGGTGTGCTTGATACAAATCTTCTAAATGAAATTCTAGTCGCTATCGTCTTGTGTATCGGTTATAATCCACCCAGCTCATAAAGGAAACATCACCTATGCGCCACATCATCAACCCCTATACCCATCAAACCATCGCCACCCTAGCCGATAGCACTCAATCCGATGTGGAGAGTGCTATTGCGCGGGCGTATAACCTGCGTACCTCTTTCGCCAAAATGCCTGCCCATCGTAAAGCGGGGATTTTGGCGCGTGCCTCAGCCCTCATCGAAGCCCAAGCCGATGATTTGGCGCATCTCATCATCAGCGAAAGTGCCAAACCGCTCAAATATGCCAAAGGTGAAGTGGCGCGGGCAGTCGAAACATTTTTATTCGCCTCTGATATGGCGCGGAATCTGCGCGGGGAAGCCTTCCATATGGATAGTGCGCGGGGCGGGACGGGTAAATTTGCCTATACGTTGCGCGTGCCGATTGGGGTGGTCGGCGCAATTACCCCCTTCAATTTCCCCCTGAATTTGGTGGCGCATAAGGTCGCGCCCGCGTTGGCGGTGGGCTGTCCCATCATCGTAAAACCTGCACCCACCACCCCACTCACCGCCTTGCGCCTGATGGATATTCTATCCGAAGCGGGCTTGCCCGATGGCTTATTCCAAGTGTTGGTCGGCGATGCGGATGTGGGACATTGGCTGACCAGTGACCCTAGAATCGCCATGATAACCTTCACGGGGAGCGATGTGGTCGCAGAAAAAATCAGCCGTGTGGTGGGCTTACGCAAAGCCGTGTATGAATTGGGGGGCAATGCGGCGGTGATTATAGATGAAACGGTAAATGCCCCAGCCTTAGCCGATAAAATCGCGTTGGGCGCATTTGCTTATAGTGGGCAGGTGTGCATCAGTGTGCAACGCGCCTATATCCACACCAGCCATTATGAGGCGTTCAAATCGGCATTGATTGACCGCGCCCAAAAATTAAAACTCGGCGACCCTGCCCTACCCCAAACCGATATGAGCGTGATGATTTCGCAATCGGCAAATGAGCGTGTATCGGCGTGGCTTACCGAAGCGGTGACGGAGGGCGCAACTATCCTCACAGGTGGACGTATCGAAAATGAGATTTTCTTGCCGACCATCATCGAAAACGCCCCTACATCCGCCAAAGTGATGCACCAAGAGGCATTCGCGCCGTTGGTGTGCCTCATTCCGTTTGATGATTATCAAGACGCGATTCGCATGGTGAATGACAGCCCCTATGGATTACAAGTGGGCGTGTTCACATCGGATATTGGGCGCATGATGACCGCCGCCGAACAATTAGAGGTGGGCGGGGTGATTATCAATGATGCGCCGACTTTCCGCGTGGATAATATGCCATATGGCGGGCTTAAACGCAGTGGCGTTGGGCGTGAGGGTGTGCGTTATAGCGCCGATGAGATGACCATCACCAAATTGGTGGTGATTAGTTAGCGATTTTGGGTGAATGAGGCAAAGTCGGGTCTATCCGCCCCAAAATGGCGAGCGCATCATCCACAGTGGCGGCAAAACGCACTTCGAGGCGCAACGCCCTAAACAATAGTTGTGTAAAAAAACGGGTGAGCGGGCTGGTGGCAATCAACACCGTGAAGCCATTATCCTCTGGTTTCACCTCTTGATATTCGCGCACAATGGTGTTGATATGTTTGGGAATAGATTCGGCGTGAGTGGCATCGGCAACCGCATGTACGGGGCGAATCCCCATGCGCGTCATCTCGCGGGATTGTAGCACCATGTTGTGAATGAGTTCTGCTGTTAACTCACCTTCCAGCACAATATGTAGCACCCGCTTATCCACTAGCCATGTCATCGTATACGGCATATCTCCACCTTTGTGTTATCATGATAGAAATAGCATAACAAATTAATTCGGATTTGTATATATACCATGATGATAATCCCGCGCTTGCCCCACGTTCATCATCCGTATCCATAAAGGATGTTATAATAGGTTATATTCGTGGTCATTCAAAGGATATAACTTATGCGACACTTTAACCGAATAAGTCTTTTTATCATATTCGCCCTGTTAGCCATATCGATGGTCATGCCCGCTTCGGCACAGGACGATATTATCGTCACCACCATCGCCGATAATGGCGAGGGGTCTTTCCGTGAGGCGATTTTAACCGCCAATGATAACGGTGGTGGGACAATTCGCTTTATGATAGATGCACCGCGCCCGTATGTGATGGAATTAGAAACAGCGTTGCCCGAAATTACCGTGCCAATCGTCATAGATGGTGAGTCAGAATGTGCCACCGACACAACAGCCAGCAAAATGCGCGTGGTGATTGATGGGTCGGGGGTGCCATTTGGTGATGGGCTGTATTTGACTGATGAAGCAGATGGTAGTGTGATTAAGGGCTTGTCAATCGGCGGATTTGTGGATGGTCTTGGGCTTTTTATCGGTGGAGCAGAAAATGTAATCGTTACCTGCAATCATATCGGGGTAGACGCGCTCGGTACAGAAGCCACACCAAATGATAAAGGTATTTATAGCACCGGTATGGGCGTGTCTATCGGCACATTGGGAGATGTCTCTGGGCGGAATATCATCAGCGGCAACATTGGCTAT
>JALONZ010000415.1 GCA_025454675.1 Anaerolineae bacterium
ACCGCATCAATATTTTGGAAGCCAGAAACAACCCGTTTGATGGTGCTGGTCAGGTCATATTCCAAATTGCGGAATGAGACATTCACTTCACCTGCCACTTGTTCGACCTGAATCAGACTGCCAAAGTTCAACACTTCGGATTGGTCGCCGTAACGGATGAGCAGGTCAAAATACACATTCAGCAATTCTGAACTTGAACGATTCGCCGTTTGCAGGGGTGTGGGTGTAATACCATAGGTTTGATTGGCTTCGGCTTCGATGTCGGGGGTGGTTACAGGGTCAATCACTTCTAATGTGATTTGACCGTTGGATGCAATCACATATTCTTGCAACACATCGCGCAATTGTGGCACAAGGGGCGCAAGCAGGGGATGATTGCGCTCACTGACATAAAAGCGAATCAGCAACGGCTCATTCAAATCGCGCACAATCTCGCGGGTGACATCCGACAAGCTATATTGTTGGTCAGATGTTAAATCGGCGCGTGCGATATTTAACGGCGCGAGTAATAGCGTAAGTGCCAAGACATTTGCACCCAATAAGACGACAGTTAAGCGACTATTGAGCCGATAACCGCTCAATTGACCGCCTTTCCCCCAACGTTTGGATTCGAGCGAGATGACATTCAGCGCCAAAAAGAATACGGTGATGCCGATGTAATACACAATATCGCGCAGGTCAATCACACCGCGTTCAATGCTCTCAAAGCGGGCGCTGGTACTCAGTCCGCGCAAAATATTGGCTAAATCGTTGCCGATAAAATTGGTGATGAGGGGTGTGCCGATGATATGAAATCCACCACAGACCAATGCCGTAATGATGAGTGCCACAATTTGGTTATCGGTGCGCGATGAGACGAATAAGCCAATGGCGGTATAGGCTGATGCGAGGAGCAATGAGGCAATATACCCGCCGATAATGGGACCCCAGTCGGGGCTACCGATTGCTGATACGGTGATGGGCAACACGAGGGTGAACGCGAGCGCCACCACCACCAAAATGAGTACCGCAAAAAATTTGCCCAAGACGAGTTGAGTTGTTTTGGTGGGCAGGGTGAATAATAATTCCAGCGTGCCATCATTTTGTTCCTCACTCCATTGGCGCATGGTCAACGCGGAGATGAGGAAAATCATGAGTAGGGGCATGTTGGTGAACAACGGGCGGACATCCGCCAATTCACGAAGCCAAAATCCGCTCACCCAAAAAAAGGTGAATAGGGTAATCCCCAAAAACACGCTCACGAAGATGAGCGCCATCGGGGAACTAAAATAACTATCGAGTTCTTTGCGTATGATTGAATAAGTCTGTTTCATCATCCCCTCCTATGCTGATGTTGCCAGTTGATTGAAGAAGGCTTCTAGGGTGAGCGTATCGGGACGCAATTCGCGCAAGGGATAATTCATCCGCTTGGCTAAATCGTAGATGGCGGGGCAAATATCACGATTCGCCACCACCCGATACCCCAAATAACCGCCATGCGCGTGGAATGGTTGCACATTGCTCACCCCGTCTAATTCCATCAATGCCGATTCGACACTATCCACAGGCTCAGATAAGACGATGACCGCGTTGGTGGTCGCAGACAATTCATCCAGACGGGCATCGGCGCGGATTTGACCATTCATGATGATAATCACACGGTCACAAACGGCTTCCACTTCCGACAAAATGTGTGATGAAAATAAAATAGTGCTGTGTTCCGCAAGCCGTTTGATGAGTCCGCGAATTTCGACGATTTGCGTGGGGTCTAGCCCAACAGTGGGTTCATCTAAAATCAGCAATTTGGGCTTGTGCAAAATGGCTTGTGCCAACCCCACCCGTTGCCGATAACCTTTACTCAGTTGGGCGATGGGGCGTGTGAGGTGATTTTGTAAGCCTGTGGCAATCACCGCATCGCTGATGAGTTTGCGCTGGTCATTGATGGGGATTTCGCGCATATCGGCAATCCACTTGAGGTAGGTTTGCACCGATAGCGTGGGATAAAGTGGGGTATTCTCTGCCAAATAACCGATATTGCGTTGGACTTGTTGCGTTTGCGTGAGGACATCATGCCCGTCTATGTGGACAGTTCCCTCATCGGGATGCAAAAAGCCCGTCAAAATTTTGATGGTGGTGGATTTGCCTGCACCGTTTGGACCCAGCAACCCGACAATTTCACCTTCTTTGACCTCAAAACTAATGCCATTCAGGGCTTGAATCGCGCCATAAGCACGTTTTACCCCGTCTACTTTTATCATATAAAAATGCTCCTTTCGATGGGTGAAGCATGGGCATAAAAATTCGCCACATCTTATTACAATGCGGTTGCGTAAAAATCGTATAGGAAATGTGTAAACAGTGTGTTAACTGTGCATTGCGCGGATTATCATAGCACAGTATCAAATTTCCCAAACCCCACAATCGCCTGAATGAAGGGGCGTGGTAGGCGAATTGCGCCAATCAACACCCCGCGCAAACCGAATTGCACCCCAATTAGCACCCCATACGCCCGTCCAATCCGATAGGTGATGCGTATCCCCGCGCCATTCATCAGTCCGCCCCCGCCGTTTGAGTCGTGAATATCGGCTTTGGTGATGGATTTATTCACGACTGCTTCATGTCGAATTTGGGCGATGCCACCCCCTTCACCGCCCACCAGTACAAACGGACTGACCTGAAAATTGCCAATTTGGGATGATATGCCAATCGAAAGTGCGCCACCGCCCCCGCCTGCCAGTTGGTCATCTTCGCCTATATTTTTAATCCTGCCCCCACCATCCCCACCTGCCGATACGATAGATGAGCTATTTCGTGCGACTAATCCGCCCCCAAAAATCGGAATCCAGAGGCGCGACTTGTTCACACGATAACCATCCACCCCAAAACTGCCGTATGCGATGCGCTCCTGATAGGCAGAATCTATCAGCAGGTGATAAAGCACTTTTAGGGGGAAAGTGAGGACAGTTTGTAGTTTCATGATGCGGTAATCGCTTTCACCTGTTGGGTGACAATTTTCGTCTTGGAATCAGAATCGCTGGTGATGTCAATTTCGGGGCGGAGTGGTTCAATCCCCAAGAATTTTTCAAATAGCCGTCTGCGCCATGCAAAACGCAATGCCAGCATCCATAACAACGCCATTCCGCCAATGAATAAATACAAAACAGAGGATAGGGTGGATAGCTCAAAGAATCGGCGTAGGGGGACAATCAACACAATCGCCACATATAACCCGAATATGCCGATTGCGAGGAAGGTATAACGCCAATCGCCACTATACAAATCACCTGCCACCCACCAGCGCGTTGGAGGCTCGACAAATATCACCAAAATCAGCCCTGCGATGCACGAAAAGGTGGTGAGCGCGGTTTGGGCGGCGAGTAGGGCGCGTTCTAGGGCATATTCTTCGGCGGTGATGTCGTAATTGATGCCCACATAACTGACAAATTCGGCA
>JALONZ010000416.1 GCA_025454675.1 Anaerolineae bacterium
CCCGCTACGGCGATAGAGCGAATACAAGATGTCGGTGGGATAGGTATGAGCCACCGCAATCAAATATGACCCCGCGATATAAATCAGCATGGAGACGATATACACAATCCGCCGACCAGCGAGGTCACTCACCCGCCCCATGATGGCGAGGCTGACGATGGATGCGAGTAAATACCCACTTACAATCCAAGCCGCATCATCGAGTCCGGTTTGCAGTGGGATTTTGAGTTCAATAATCAGTTCTGGCAGGAATGCCGATACAACCGTCAAATCCAACGAATTGAGGAACACAGGAATAGATAAAATAATCGCAATCACCCAAGGATTGAGCATTTTACGGGCTGATACAGTCATTTACTCTCCCGTTGGCGCAGTGAAATTTTTTGCGCCGTCAATGTCGAATACTTCGATTGTCCATTGCGTATCGGCTGTGTCTGCGGTAGCGGTTTCGGGTTGGGTGATAATCATCCGCACCGGCACGGTATCCTCCACGCGCAAATACACATCCAACGGCAACGGCGTGGTGAATTCTATCATGCCCACCAGCAACGCCGATACATCCGCCGCATTCCCCACCCCTTTGATGTGATGCACCTGCACCCCAAAAAAGTCCTCAATGCCAATATATTGCAAGTCACTGAGCGAGGATAATGCTTTGCGGAAGCCACTATCTTCCCCAACCACACGGCGCGGGTCGAATCCATCGGCAAAGGGGGCATTCACCCATGTCAATCCAGAGGGATTAAACCATTGGTCATCCGCTTTGCCATACAAAATGAGGTCAATCGGCAAGCTACCCGCCACCACATTCGCGGTCGCATACACTTCATCCGGTGCGATGAATTGCCCCACCACACGGCGCAAAAAAGTCTCAATTTGCCCTTGCCCAATATCAATGGTGAACACATACGGCGTACCCGTCTGATTAATTTCCAGTTGAAATGTATCGGCATTGAGCAAAATATCGGCGGCGGTGTTTAATAATGCCCGCACATCAGGCGGGGCTTGCGGGGTGGGATTCGAGGTGCATCCGACCACAAGCAACATAAACCAAAAACCGCATAACATCCACAATTTTTTCACGAGGTAGCCCTTTCCATCAACACCATACAACACATCATATCATACGCCTATCTGATGGTGTTGTGAACGGGTGGATTAGACTTTATGACCATCTGCCCATATTTGGGCGCGATGCAACCAATCGGCATCATCAGGTGCGATGTGTGCGACATGGCATAAGGCGCGTTTGCATAGCATCGCGTCTACATCCAACGCACCAGCCGTATTCATATCATGATTAATGGCGGTCATCAGCTTATCCACATGCGAAAAATCCCCCAATAGCGCAAGTAACGCACTCCCCGCCGAGATACGAATTTCGGCATTGCCCTTTTCGTTGGCGAGCGATAAAAAATCGGCGGTGGTTTGCCATAAATGCGTCAAATTAGTCATATCCGTCGCCAATGATTGCCCAAAGCTGAATCCCCATCCGTTTAGCACCGTCAAACTCTCACCGATAATCTGATTTAGCGCGGTGATGAGCGCGGGTTGTGGGGGCAAAGCGCGATTCATCACCTGTTCGCTGATGGATTGCATTTCGGCATCGGTCAAATTCACACCACGCTCCACGAATAGGCGTTTGAATTGGCGTAATAAAATGAGTGTGAGCGCGTCTACACTCCACGATTCGATATTGGTGGCGCGGTCTGGTCGCATAATTTTTCCTATCTGTGTGCTATTTTTATGGATGATACCACCCGTTTGTTAATGACAGATTATTTTTGCGCCCGTGTGAATTTGCGTTACAATACGCATGTGAACCGTTAACAAGATTGTGGGGATGATGCCCAATGACCAAAAGTATGCCTGTTTTTGAAATTTTTCTCTCATCACCCGGTGATGTGAATCTGGAACGCGATGATGCCCAAGCGGTTGTGGATGAAATTAACAATGACCCCGAATTTAGTTATATTCGGCTCAAATTGTATCGCTGGGATGATAAAAAAGTGGTATTGCCCATGCCTGCCACCGATAACCCGCAAACATCGGTGAATCAATATTTGATTTTGCCCTCGGCATGTGACCTTGTGGTGGTCTTATTGTGGTCGCGCATGGGGTCGCCGTTGGTGATGGGTGGGCGCGAATATCTGAGTGGCACGCATTATGAATATAAAGAGGCACTCGGTGGTTATGAGCAACACGGCAAGCCAACCGTCTGGTTATATCGGTGTAGCGAAGAACCGATTATCAAACTGACTGACCCCAAACGCGAGGAAAAAATTACACAATTTGACCGCGTAGACGCATTTTTTAAGCAATTTATGGATGAAGAAGGGCGTTATTTGGCGGGTGTGAATGTGTATAACACCCATCCCGACTTTAAGGGGTTATTCAAAGCGCAATTAGAAACGTATTTGCGTTATATCCGCAATCAACCTAAACCCGTCATTACACCACCATTAGACAAGCCCAAAATTGATGTGCCATACAAAGGATTACGTGCCTTGCGTGCCGAAGATGTGCCGATTTTCTTTGGGCGCACATCTGAATCGTTGGATGTGTTGGCGCGGGTCGAAAATAAACGCTTTGTGCCGATTTTAGGCGCATCAGGCAGTGGCAAATCGTCATTGGTCATGGCGGGTGTGTTGCCAGAATTGGTGAAACGCGGGTATAAAGTTATTCAATGTGTGCCGAATACGCGCCCATTTTATGAATTGGCGTTGGCATTGGTCGCATTGCCCGAATTTGACATCCCCAAAACGCGCTATATCCCCGAAGCAGAGGCGCTCGAAAAAATTCTGCGCGATAAACCCGAAAATCTGGTGCGCCAATTGCGGGCGGTGTTGCCGACACAAAAAATTATCCTCTACATAGACCAATTTGAAGAATTGTTCACCATCGCGCAAAAGGCGGATAGCACCCAAATTCAGCCGTTCATCGAAGCGATTCGGCATGAGGCGGATAACATCACCACCATCATCACCATGCGAGCCGATTTTTATGAGACGACGTTGAATGATATAGATGAACTCAAAACCGATATTTACGGCGTGAAAAAACCGTCATCGGTGGCGTTGTATGAGATGATAACCCGCCCTGCTCATGATGCGGGGTATCGATTGGATGCGGGTTTAGCCGAATCTATCATCACCGAATTGGGCGCAGATAGTGGCGCGTTGGCACTCATGGCGTATATGATGGAAACCTTATATTTGCGTGCCAAAAGTCGCGGGGATAAACACATCACCCATGACAATTATAAGACACTTGGCGGGGTGAAAGGCGCGATGAACACCCTCGCGGAAACAGCCTATGGCGCATTGCCGTTTGACGATAAAGAAGCCGTGTTGCGGAATGTGTTCTTTCATCTGATTACGCTCACAACCGATGATAATGGGCAACTCGTCCCCACACGCGGACGCTA
>JALONZ010000417.1 GCA_025454675.1 Anaerolineae bacterium
CTAACCCCGCCGCGCCAAACGACCCCAACATGCCCGCCCGTCCGAGTGCGATGACCATATCGGCAGAGGCGATGCCATTTGCCATTGCGCCCGCCATATACGCATATTTGACCCCGTATACATGCCGAAACACCGCCGACCCCAAACTATCGGCAGGGGTGGGCGGGATAATGGCGAGGATGGGATATGTCCCCGCGCCTGTGTTGATGTCGCCGTTATTGGTGAAGCCGATATACCCATCCACATCCAATACATAGAGGGGCTGGTCTAAATTGGCTATGCAGGTGCTAATGCCTGCTGGGTCTTGCGCGATTTTGCTGGTATCGCCACGCCAAAAATAGGTCATATTCAATCCTTACTTTTAATTGGTATAAAACACCTATTATAGCGATACGATACCGATGTTGATATGGGCGGATATAAAACGGAAGGATTCGCCCATAGGCGCACACCCTTCCGCATGGTTGATGAATTAAATATCTAACGTCAGTTATGGTTAAGGATGTTGGTGTTCAACCCCACCCCCTAGCCCCCTCAGCCAAAAATTGGAGAGGGGGCAAAAACCTAGCCTAGAAATGGTTTTCTCCCCCCTTTCTCCACGTAGTGGGGATAAGGGGGGCAGGGGGGATAGGGGATGTTTTTATAATTACATAGCGAAGGTTACTATAGTAACATTCGGTTAGTTCTTTGAAAAAAGGGTTTTAACCCCACCCCCAACCCCTCCCCAAAAATTGGAGAGGGGGCAAAAACCTAGCCTAGAAATGGTTTTCTCCCTCCTTTCTCCACGTAGTGGGGATAAGGGGGGAGGGGGGGATAGGGGATGTTTTTATAATTACATAGCGAAGGTTACTATAACTCACGTTAAAATAAGGGCGCGGACGGCATCGTGCCGTCCGCGCCCTACCCATCATTCACATCGAATATGGAATAACGACTTGAGCGATTTTTGCATAACAATTTATGCCGATTCGCTGATTTTTAGCGACACACCGCGTACTTCATAAATCCGCATATTCTCGCGCCACAAATTCGCCGTCCCGCGCAAAATAATCCCATTGTCATCGGCGCGTTCTATCCCGTTGATATGAATTTCGAGGTGCAAAAATTCATTTTTGGGGACGACCTGCCCACGATATTTCCACACAAATTGATGGTCATCGAGGTGGTCAAAGCGGGGCGATACAAATTCATCCGCCAAGCCTGTGGTCATCGCAAAGACTTGGAGCGCCTGCAAAATGGCTTCCACACCCAATGAACCGGGCATCACAGGGTCTTGATAAAAATGACAGCGATAAAACCAGGTGCTGGGGTCAATTTGCTTGTATCCATGCACATAACCCATGCCATCCTTGCCCCCGTCCGCCACAATATCAACACGGTCGAGGAAAATCAGCTTGTCATCGGGCAGGCGCAAATGCGGTTTATCGTCTGATGCGGTCTGATACGCCCCGCGCACATCGGCATCCGTCAAATCCACCACATACGGCGCGACACCCTGAACATCCATCCACGCATAGGTCGGATTGCCTCTATCCAGCCCGACTTGGTTGGCGAGTGCATCGGTGGTGAAATACCCAAACGAAGCCGTGCCATCATAAAACACCACACCATCGGCAGACAAAGCATAGGTGAATTTTTGGATAATCATGCCCTGATACGAGGTGGATGAGGTCAAACTGACATGATTGGTGATGGTTTTTCCGCGCAAATCGGGCAGGTGATGAATTTTGCCGTCACCATCCAAATTGCGGAAGAAGAACGTCTCTTGTGGATATTCCAGCGTAGACCCCAACCACGCCGATAAAAATCCGCACGGTTGCAAGCCGATTTCCATCAGGATGGAGTAGGGCATGGTCGGCGCGTGATTTTGCTCATAATACCATGCGTCCAGTGGCACATCATACTCGCTGATGAGGCTAGGTGTGTTATCAAACACATGGCGCGTGCCATTGACCTGCAAAATGCGACTAATCAGCTTCAGCTCGCTATTGGGTTGGCGCGGGGTGAGCCGTCCATCATAAAGCCTAAAATCTTCGCCAAAGCAATCAGCAATCGAACCGAATGCGAATTGTTCCAGATGCCATTCGTTGATGGGCGCATCTTTCATGATGGTGATGCCGTCCCGAACGGTAGGCGTTGCGCCCAGCATATCCGCCCGCGCCAACACATCCCGCCCATAAATGGCTTTATCTTCTGGCGATTTTTCCGCCAGTTTCAGCCCCAAATCCTTAAAATCCACCACGATTTTACCGTCCAGAATCACATCCACATCGGCAATGGCGTAAGGGGAGGGGTGTGTGCCAATTTCTTTGATTTCCATCCGATAAATCAATTTGCCAATTTGTGGCGTGACCTGTCCGCGACAGCGCACCACTTGGGGCAAGCCGTGAACGGGTTGGAAGCGTGCGTCATCGGTGGTCAGGTGCAAGCCCAGATACATCATGTAAAATTGCATCATCTGAACGCATCCTTCCGCCACCAATGACCCCGCCATCACTTGGTCATCCACAAAGTGACACGGAAAATACCAATGCTCTGGATGCAAATCTTTTTCGCCCATCATCATGCCAAGCCCCCATGCGCCACCACGCGGGTCAACATCAGCGATGCGGTCGAGCATGAGCATATCACCATCGGGCAGGCGGAGCGATGGACTTTTTCCATGCAGGTCATAGGCACTATCTTCAAATGCGCCCGCAATATCGCCATCAGACAATTTGCGTAAATCGGCTTTATCAAAATGGGTTTTGGTGGTGCGGAGCAAGGGTTCAAAATGCCGTTTGACAATTTTGGCGCGGGCATCCATCTCTTTTTGTGTCATGATGATGCCTTTACCCGCGTCTAAATCTTCTTGGGAGAAGAATCCCGCGCAACCATTCCGCATAATCAGCACGCGCTCATCACCGACATAACAATCATATTCAAAGAAGAACAGCAGGTTATCGCCACTGCGTGCATACGAATTGATGCGGATGTCGTAACGCAGGGTATGACCCTCTTTCGGCATATCAGTGAGGAAATTGAGGGTGCAATCCAACAGGCGGTACATCAAGCGCCCTTTCGCCTCAAAATCAATGCCGATATAACTGATGAGCATCAGGTCGCATTGACCACTTTCCACGCTCACCGCCCACGGGATTTGACCATCCACACTATACCACGCATCCAACGGAATATCATACTCGGTGGTCATGGCAGACGGGCGATATTGGTGAATTTCGGCATCCAATTTGGTGATGCGCGAGACTAATAAATACGGATAGGCGGGCAGGCGCACCCGCGATTTGTAATTATCAATGACCGCGTATTCGTCACCGAACACCTTCGCAATTTTGCCAACCGCAAATTCTTCTAATGCCTCCACATCCCAAATGACGTGTTCGGGTTGGGAATAATTGGTTTTTCTGACCTCACCCCTA
>JALONZ010000418.1 GCA_025454675.1 Anaerolineae bacterium
GTTCGCGCTCAAATCTTAAAAACCCATACCCAAGAAATGCAAAGTCTGCAATTTAATATAACAACCAACCCCATTTACCTTGTCGAGTTTCAAGCACAGCACAAAGCACAAATTCATAAGCGTGAAGCCGATTTATGCCTCACTGTGGAAGCAAATGCCACCATCCAAATTTCTGAGAGCGACCTCAATAAGATATTAGAAGAAGCCATTGATAATGCCTTCAAATTCTCTCAGGCAGGTACACCCGTAACAATCCGCACATCCATTGAAGGTGATTATTTTGTCATCTCCATTCAAGATAAAGGACGCGGGATGAGTTCAGAACAAGTCGAATCTATCGGCGCATACATGCAGTTTGAGCGTTGGGTACAAGAACAACAAGGCAACGGTTTAGGGCTGGTCATCGTGCGCGAATTTTTGGCACTTTACAACGGAAAATTAGAAATTGAGAGCAAATCATCACAAGGAACAAACCTAAGACTAAAATTATTAGTCGCAAAAGAAAATATCAACTAAAATAAGTCTAATCATGGCTTGAAACAAGGAATTAAATCAATATGACGACAGAAGCACCGCGTAAATTGCAAAATGTGGGTCAACGGTCAAGTGATGGTGGCGCTTGGTTTCCGCCTGCTATCACATCATTACAAGATACTGGCTTAACCAAACTCAATATCGCAGACCATGTTGTCAAAATCTTATACAACGGTGGCGATTTGACAGGGCATCAAATTGCCGAAATTGCCAAACTACCTTTTAGTGCCGTATTGGACGGGGTCATCGAATTTTTGAAACGCGAAAAATTTATTGATACCAAAGCCCAAATGGGTGGAACAGGCATCGGTGAAGCCAGTTTCCGCTATACCCTCACCGATAAAGGCGTTGCCAAAGCCAAAGAAGCAATGGACAGAACAACCTATGCCAATGCCGCCCCTGTGCCACTCGATATGTATCTGGAATCGCTCCGCGCCCAAAATGCCGAGCGCCCACCTATCCGCCAAAAACAACTGCGCGGGGTGATGAACAATTTGGTCATCAGTGACGAAATGCTCACTAAAGTGGGTCCCGCCGTCAATTCGGGCAAAGCCATCTTCTTATATGGACCTCCGGGTAATGGTAAAACCACCATCGCCGAGCGCGTTGGCGAAATCGTGCTTGGCGAAGATATGTGGATTCCCTATGCCATTGATGTCAATGGTCAGGTCATTCAGATGTTTGATGCCATTAATCATCAATTATCGCCCAATCCACCCGTCCAAAAATTGCCGACTGGTATCGTTCAAGATTTGCGCTGGGTCGCCATCAAACGCCCAATGATTATGGTCGGTGGTGAGTTGACGATGGAAGTCTTGGATTTGGTCTATGACGAAATCAATAAATTTTATGAAATGCCCATCCACCTCAAAGCCAACGGCGGGTTATTCCTCATTGATGACTTTGGTCGCCAACAAGTCAGCCCAGTGCAACTGTTGAATCGCTGGATTGTGCCACTCGAAACCCGCATTGACTTCATGACCCTCAACAATGGGCGCAAAATCGGCATCCCGTTTTATGTGATGACCATCTTCTCCACCAACCTCGACCCCAAAGACCTTGTAGATGAGGCATTTTTACGCCGCATTCGACATAAAATTGAGGTCGGCAACCCCGATATGGAACAATTCAGCGAAATTTTTAGGATTGTTGCCAAAGTAAAACGCATTCCATTTGATGAAAATGGGTTAAAATATCTTATCAAAAAGTGGTTCCTCGATATGGATAGAGATTTCCGTATGGTGCATCCGCGTGACATCATCGCCCAAATGATAGATATTGCCAGTTATTTGGATATTCAACCTACTATGTCCAATCGGGAATTGATAGACCGCGCCGCCGCTTCTTATTTTGTGGAGTTATAATCAGTTATCATGCCATGTGATGGGCAAAATATGCACGGAAAAACAATCATCCTCACCATTGTTCAAGACGACGTGCGCGACGGCATCAGTGTCGCGCTCAAAGGCTTGCCTGTTCATATTCAAGAAGCGTCGTCGGCGCAAGACGCGCTCAACTTTTTGGAAGATTATCGTGTCGATTTGCTCATCACAGAACCCCAATTATCCGATATGCACAGTATCCAACTGATTTATAAAATCAAAGAGACTTTTGGCTTGCGCCAATTGCCCATCGCCATCATCGCCGATGCCAGCACCAACACCCCACCCATGCCGAATGTCGAATATCTTATGCGCCCCATCAGCATCACCCAAATCCGCCAACGTGTATGTGATTTATTACCCTAACCAAGAGGTGCGCCCATGTTAACCCAAGCCACCACTTATTATGATAGTATGGCAGTTATTTTGACCCTTGTCAGTTTATTTTTTTTGGCATTATTGCTGTTGGTGGTTCTATTTGCCATGCGACCTATCAAAACACAGGATATTGCCCCGCTTCCATCATTACATCCGCCCCCACACCAAACCGTACAAGCCGATTATTTGAGGGCAATGGCATGGCTGAGTAAAAATCATTTCCTCAGTCAATCAACACGCCTCATCGAAGCACCAAATTATTTATATGGCGTGTTTTTAGCCGATTATTATGCCTCGCTCAAATTGCCAAACCCGCTTTTCATCGGCGTATTGCGCTGTATCCATACCCTCTCCATCCAACCAATTGAAAATGACCCATTACGATGCTTGGTCATAGATACCCAAATCACCCGCCGCATGGTGACATACCACGCCAAAACCTACCGCCGTGTCGCCACCCAAGATTTGGGCAACCGTGCGGTGGTCTATGAAATGTGTTACGATACACCATCAGACCGTTGGAAATTAAATCGGTTTATACAAGAGTTGCCAAATGGGTGGAATGGGGTACAATCTGCCTATCCTGTCGCATGGTCTACCCAATTTCCAACACATACGGTAGGGCACCAAACCTAAAATTGGGGCATCAATAACACGGAGGGGCATTATGATTTTCGTCACAGGTGGAACAGGCTTTTTGGGACGGCATCTTATCCCCGCGCTTTGTCGGGAAGGATACACCGTTAAAGTCCTCACGCGCACACCCGACCAACACCCATGGCTGAGTGCCTATAAAGGGGTTAGCATCATCAAAGGGGATTTAGATAATTTAGATGTGTTGATGAATGGTGTGCAAGGCTGTGATTATATCATCCACGCAGGCGGTTTATTCCGTTTTTGGGGTGATGAAACCAATTTTATGCGGACAAATGCACAAGGCACACATAACATCCTCACCGCCGCGGCAAGTATCCCCCTCAAACGCTTCATCCATATTTCGACCATCGCCGTCATCGGGCACCCGCATCAAACGGATGTGATGGATGAAACCTATCCCCCCACCCCCACCGACCCCTATCAGCACAGCAAATTACAAGGCGAACAAGAGGCACTCCGTTTT
>JALONZ010000419.1 GCA_025454675.1 Anaerolineae bacterium
CAGCGCCTTCAAAGGCGAGCGCATGATAGAGGCAGTTAAATCGGCGGGGATGAATGTCATCCTCATCACCGATGAAGAAAATCGTCATCAACCGTGGCCCCATCAATCCATAGATGAATATTTTGTTTTGCACGACCTGCGCCGTTATCACGATGTCATTCACAGTGTCAGTTATTTATGTCGAGGTCGCAAAATTCATCACATCATCCCCTTAGATGAATTTGAGGTCGAATTGGCGGCAGTCTTGCGTGAACATCTGCGCTTGCACGGCATGACCATCAGCGAGGTGCGCCCCTTCCGCGATAAACTTGCCATGCGCCAAGTAACACATGATGCGGGCATCGCCGTTCCGCCCTTCATCGGTGTACTCAATTATGATGAATTGCGTCATTTTATGGAAACCGTCCCTGCCCCGTGGGTACTCAAACCACGCATGGAAGCAGGCGCGATGGGCATTCGTAAAATGGAAGATGCCGAAAGTGTTTGGCGGGCATTAGATGAATTGGGTGATAAACAATCCTATTATCTACTCGAAAAATTTGTCCCTGGCGATGTGTATCATGCCGATAGTATCGTGTATGAGGGCAAAATTTTATTTGTGAGCATCCAAAAATATGGCGCACCGCCCATGCAAACCTATCAGGGTGGCGGGGTATTCATGACGCGCACCCTGCAATCATCGGATGAAGATTATAAAAGTGTGCAACAGATGAATAGCCAAGTGGTCAAGGCATTAGGCTTTCAAAATGGTGTCACCCATGCCGAATTTATCAAATGGAATGATGGCGGGAAGTTTCACTTTTTAGAAATTGCGGCGCGGGTCGGCGGGGCAAATATCGCTGATATGATAGAAGCAGGTCGTGGGATTAATTTGTGGGAAGAATGGGGGCGGTTGGAAGTGGCGCTACTCATAGGCGAAAAATACGTCCCCCCAAAACCCAAAAATCTTCATGCAGGGTTATTAATGACACTTGCCCGCGATGAACATCCCAATATGGATATCTTTTCGGCGGCAGAAGTCGTGTGGAAACAACATAAAGCCTATCACGCAGGATTGATTATCGCCAGCAAAAAATATGAGCAGGTATCGGAATTGCTCGGTGATTATTATCGGCGCTTGGCAGAAGACTATAGCGCGACAGGTATCCCGATGGGTGTTACACGGACGGGTCAACAAGGTTAATTAACGGGCTTCATCATAAAGGCATATTATCGGTGAAACACATCAGATTTGTATCGAATTATCCACATTATACCCACGAAAAAGTGGGGCTACTCCCCACCCCACTGCGTGTTGGGGCGCATCCCGATTTTACAGGGCGCGGTGTGACCATCGCTTTCATTGATTCGGGATTTTCTATGCACCCCGACCTAACAGGTCGGGTTATCTGTCATGCCGATGCAAGTACCAGCCGTGTATCAGAGCAACCGCAAGTGATGGAAGTGAGCGATTTGAGTTGGCATGGTCAAATGACCAGTGTCATCGCGGCGGGGGATGGTCGCACATCGGGCGGGGTGTTCAAAGGCATTGCATCCGAAAGCAATTTGTTATTCGTCAAAGTGAGTACCCCCACCTATCAGATTAAAGAGAATGATATTTTGCGTGGGTTGCGCTGGATATACGACTCGCGCAGGCGGTTTGATGTGCGGATTGTCAATGTATCCGTAGGGGGTGATTTTGAAAATCATGACCCCAATCACCCGTTACACGTCATCGTCAAAAAGTTATACGATGCGGGCATTATGGTGGTGATTGCGGCAGGCAATAGTGGCAAGCGTGGCATCGTCCCGCCTGCCTCATCGCCTCATGCGCTGACGGTTGGCGGGTATGATGACCATAACCAACTTGACCATCATCACTGGAAATTGTATCGGCATAGTCATGGCACAGCCTATGACGGCACACATAAGCCCGAAATTTTGGGCTTGGCGGAATGGGTCGCATCGCCCATTTTGCCCAATAGCAAGCAAGAACGCGAAATTGGGTGGTTATCGCAAATGCTTCATATCCATACCAAACACGAATTGAAAGACATCTTAGAAAAGGGTTACGCCGATTTGGGGTTCAATGAGGACATCATCCATCATATTGATGACGAATTGGTCAACACCCTACAAGGACGCATTTATCATCACAAAATCATTGATGCTCATCATCAGCATGTGGATGGCACATCTGTCTCCACGCCCATTGTGAGCGCCATCATCGCGCAAATGCTCCAAGCCAATCCCAATTTAGCACCACAAGACATACGGCATATCCTGATGAGTACCGCTACAAAATTACATCATGTCGCGCATGATATTCAGGGCGCGGGTGTGGTCAACGCCAAAGAAGCGGTTCTCACTGCCCAAACATGGGCAAATACACCGGTTAAAGCAGTTTAATCCCACGAGGAGGGATATTTATGCACAGAGAATATCATCGTTGGTATAGCCCATCACTGAACCGCGATATGGAATTGTTGATATTTGGTCACGCAGGGGCGCGGGTGATTGTGTTTCCAACATCCAAAGGCAAATTTTACGAATGGGAAGATAGGGGCATGATGAATTCGCTCCGTCATCATATCAATCAAGGTTGGGTGCAATTGTATTGTGTGGATAGTGTGGATAGCGAAAGCTGGTATAACTATGGCGCTCATCCCGGGGCGCGTGCATGGAGACATCACCAATATTTTATGTATGTGTTGCATGAGGTCATCCCGCTATCGCTCCAAAAAAATGGTAATCCATTCTTGATGACGATGGGCGCGAGTTTTGGCGGATTTCATGCCATGTCATTCGGGCTAAAATTCCCAGAAAAAGTAGACCGCATCTTGGCATTCAGTGGTTTATATGACATCCGTAGTTTCACCGATGGGTATGGCGAAGAGATGGTTTATGCCTATAACCCCGCCCAATTCATTCAAAACGAATGGCAAGGCGAGCGACTCGGTGCGTTGCGTCATGTGGATGTGATTATGGCAACAGGCAAAGATGACCGCCTCATCCATCAGGCACGCAGTATGTCGGGCTTATTATGGAGCAAAGGCATCGGCAATGCGTTGCGCGAATGGGACGGATGGTCACATGATTGGCAATATTGGGACAGAATGATGCACATGTATTTGAATGGTCATGATTAATTGATGAGGAGAAATGGATATGGCTACGAAAAAAAGTGAACCGATTAAAATTGGCTTGTTTGTGGGACGCGAATGGTCGTTTCCGCCCGCCTTCATCGACGAAGTGAATCGGCGCACCGACCAAACAGGCGTGATTGCCGAATATGTCAAAGTCGGTGGCACAATGATGAATGAACCCGTTGATTATCGTGTGATTATTGACCGCATTTCGCACGAAGTCCCCTATTATCGCAGTTTCCTCAAAAATGCCGCCCTGCAAGGTGTAAAAGTGGTCAATGACCC